>JANXPK010000624.1 GCA_025357355.1 Rhodobacterales bacterium | reverse complement strand
CCATTCGGTGCTGGTCTATGTGGCATTGGCGCTGGTGCCGGGGTCGGCGTGGCTTTTGTACCGCACGTGGTTTGGCTTGCGTTTGCGGGCAGTGGGCGAGAACCCGGCGGCGGTGGATACGGCCGGCGTGTCGGTGGTGGGCTTGCGCTATGCCGCATTGGCGATCACCGGGGTTCTGTGCGGGCTGGCCGGGGCCTATATGTCGATGAGCTTGTCGGCGGGGTTCCTCAAGGAAATGACAGCGGGGCGGGGGTATATCGCGCTGGCCGCCCTGATCTTTGCCAAGTGGCGGCCGTGGTACGCGCTGATGGCGGGCACGCTGTTCGGGCTGCTCGATGCGGTGGCGATCCGGTTTCAGAGCATTGATGTCGGCGTGTTCGTGATCCCGGTGCAGTTCACGCAGGCCCTGCCCTATATCCTGACGGTGATCATTCTGGCCGGCTTCATCGGCAAGGCGGTTCCGCCGCGCGCGGGAGGCGAGCCCTATGTCAAAGAGCGCTGAGATTGTTCGGGCGCGCGCCGGGGACGAGCCGGTGCGGTTGGGCCTGATCCTTGGATCAGGACTGGGGCATCTGGCGGGCAAGGTCGAGGGGGTGGCGATCCCCTATACCGACTTGCCGGGATTTCCACATGTCGGTGTGTCGGGGCACAATCCCAATCTGGTGGTCGGAACGCTGGAAGGCGCACGCGTGGCAGTCTTTGGCGCGCGCGAGCATTATTACGAGAACGGGCGTGCGGATGCGATGCGGGTGCCGCTGGAGTGTCTAAAGGCGCTGGGGGCCGAGGCACTGATTGCGACCAACGCGGCGGGGAGCCTCAGGCCGGATATTCGGCCGGGCGATCTGATGCTGCTGAGCGACCACATCAATTTTTCCGGGTTGAACCCGTTGATCGGCGAGAAGACAGATGCGCGCTTTGTGCCGATGACGACGGCGCATGATGTGGGCTTGCGCGAGGCGCTGCGGGAAAGTGCCGAAGCGGTGGGCGTGGCGCTGCCGACGGGGGTTTATGCGTGGTATTCGGGGCCATCGTTTGAAACGCCGGCCGAGATACGGGCGATCAAGATCCTCGGCGGCGATGCAGTGGGCATGTCGACCGTGCCCGAGGTGATTTTGGCGCGGTTTCTGGGGCTGCGGGTGGCTGCGATTTCGACGATTACCAACATGGCGGCGGGCATGTCGGACGAGCAAATTTCGCATGAGCATACGAAGGCGATGGCGCCTTTGGGAGCGGCGAAGCTGGAGCGCGTGCTGCGGCATTATCTGCGGGGGATGGCTTGAGAGGGCAGACCGGGAGGTTTCACACCTCCCAGACCCACCGTGGAGTATTTGCGCCAAGATGAAGCGCAATTTTAGGCAAATTTGAATCAGTCGCCCGGGATTTTGGGTCCATGTTTGACTTGGCGGCGCAGGCGGCGCACCTTAGGGAAAAACAGGCAGACCGGGCGCGATGCAGCTTTATCTTCCCATAGCCGAGGTCTCGGTCAACGCCTTTGTCCTGTTGGGGCTGGGCGGGATCGTGGGGTTTCTGTCGGGCATGTTCGGGGTGGGGGGCGGATTTCTGATCACGCCCCTGCTGTTTTTCATTGGGGTGCCGCCGGTTGTGGCGGTGGCAACTGGCGCCAATCAAGTCGTCGCCTCGTCCATATCTGGCGTGCTGGCGCAATTTCGGCGCCGGGCGGTGGATTTCCGGATGGGAATCGTGCTGACCATCGGGGGGTTCGCGGGGTCGGGTCTGGGCGGTGTGGTCTTTGACTGGATGACCAAGCTCGGCCAGATCGATCTGTTCGTGCAACTGTCCTACGTGCTGTTTCTGGGGCTGGTAGGGGCCATGATGTTGCAGGAAAGCGTGCGGGCGCTATTGCGGTCGCGGCGCGTCGGAGCCCAGCAAATCCGGCGGGGCCACGTGCATTCCTGGGTGCATGGCATGCCGCTGAAGGTGAAATTCCGGGCGTCGGGACTGTACATCTCGGTGATCCCGCCGCTGGCCGTGGGGTCGTTTGTGGGCTTTCTGTCGGCGATCATGGGGGTTGGCGGCGGCTTCATCATGGTGCCCGCGATGATTTACCTGCTGGGAATGCCGACCAAGGTCGTTGTGGGTACCTCGTTGTTCCAGATCATTTTTGTGACGGGTTTCACCACGCTGATGCATGCAGTGAACCATCATTCGGTCGATATCATGCTGGCCATGCTGCTGATCATCGGCGGGGTGATCGGGGCGCAGTTCGGGGCCAAGGCGGGGGTGCGGCTGAAGGCAGAGCAGCTGCGGATCTTGCTCGCGCTCTTGGTGCTGGCGGTGGCGGGCAAGATCGCGCTGGACCTGTTGTTGCAGCCGGCGGAGTTGTATTCGATCACGGCGGCGGTGAAATGATCCGGGCGCTGATCCTGCTGGTGTTGTTTGCACTTCCGGTGCGGGCGGAAGAGATCGTTTCGGGGCTGAGCCAGACGCGGGTGTCGATCAACGCCAGTTTCGACGGCACCTCGATCCTGATCTATGGCGCTGCGGTGCGCGATGCGCCGCCGCCGGACTGGCCGATGTTGCAGGTCATCATCACGGTCGAGGGCCCGCCGCAGCCCATCGTGGTGCGCCGCAAGGAGCATGTGGCGGGGATCTGGATCAATCAGGGCTCAATGGCAGTGCCGGGTGCGCCAAGCTTTTATGCGGTGATGACGACCGGCGAAATGGACGAGGTTCTGACGCCTGCGGAAGATGAGAAATACCACATCTCGGTCCCGCGTGAGATCGGGTCGGTACAGATGGAGGCGGGGGCCGGGGCGATTGCGGATTATGTCGCGGCGTTGCAGCGCATTCGCGGCGCCTCGGGGAGCTATCGGCTGGACAAAGGTGCCGTGCTGTTGTTGCAACAGGCGCTGTTTCGCACCGAGGTGGTGCTGCCGGCCAATCTGATCGAGGGCGTCTACAAGGTGCGGATCTTTCTGACGCGGGGTGGCAAGGTGGTCGACCTGCAGGAAAGCCAGATCACGGTGGGCAAGGACGGGTTGGAGCGGTTTCTGTTTCGGATGGCGCAGGATGAGCCGCTGGTCTATGGGCTGATTTCGCTGGCGCTGGCGGCGCTGGCGGGGTGGGGGGCGTCGGAGGCTTTCCGCAGGCTGCGGCTTTAGGTGCTTGGTTTCCGCACTGAAGGGGTGATGACAAGCCCTTGAGTTCGCGATGTTAATTGGCCGGATTAACGGAAGATGAACGACCTACAAACCACCTACATTGCGCCTACAATGCCTCTACATGCGATGCGACATTTTCGGGCCAGAGCTTGCGTTA
>JANXPK010000599.1 GCA_025357355.1 Rhodobacterales bacterium | reverse complement strand
CTACGGCCGTGGCCTAACGGTCATTCCTGCAGTGTGCTACGTTCCGCCGCCGCCGCAACTTGCCCCATTTTGTTGACCTATTGTTGACCTGGAATTTGCGACGCAAAAAGCCGCCCGGAGGGCGGCTGGTAAGGTCTTGATCTTGATAGTGAATTTGGTTGCGGGGGCAGGATTTGAACCTGCGGCCTTCAGGTTATGAGCCGAAGAACCAGCGATTCCAATAACTTAAGCATATCAGATGGTTACGGGACAACCCCTTGAATCGTTGACGTTTTTCAACCGCATCTTGCCGCAGTCGACCGCAGCGGACGGGTCTAAACGGGGAACAAAGTAGTTAAACAGGTTGACCTATTGTTGACCCGCCGAGAATTGCGGGTGATCCAAGTGTCCCGCGTGACCACGTGCGACCCTGATTTCAACTGCCAAATTCGAAGCCGAACCGGCAAACCAGACCCGTCACACCTGGACAAGTCAGACGTGATCGTTACCCTGTCGGCTCCCTTTGGCCCGGATAAAATGATTGCCTGATGTCTGCCCTCTTTGTGTCGATCCAGGCGATACCATCGCTGCGCCGCGTCATGTCGGGGCATGGAATGATCTGACCGTTGCGGAGCAGTTTGGGATGCTTGCCCGCATGGGGGAAGCACTGGCATTGGGGGCGCCGGGCTTTCTGGCCAGTGCCGAGCATGGGCATTTCCATTTACGGGCGCCTTTCCATGACGACAAATCCAACCTGACGACAGGCGGCGGCGACCCGCTGTTCCCGTTGCTTGCGCGCCGCATCGATGGCGCCGAACGCGTCGATCTGGCCGTCGCCTTTGCCATGGACTCTGGCGTGCGCCTTATCGAACCGTGGCTTCGCGACCTGCTGGCCCGTGGGGGTCAGCTGCGGCTGGTGGTGGGCGACTACATGGATGTCACCGAAGCTGCAGCGTTGTGGCGTTTGTCTGACCTTGAAGGTGCCACCCTGAGGGTTTTTGAAACCGGCGCTGGAAGCTTCCACCCGAAAGCTTGGCTCTTCCGAGCCGCTGACAGATCGGGGGCCGCGATTGTCGGCAGTTCCAACCTTTCAGCCACCGCGCTGACGTCTGGCGTCGAATGGAACCTGCATTCCGAAAGTGCCGCGGATGAGGTCGAGATCGCGTTTGAGGCCTTGCTCGCGCATCCGCAAACCAAGCCTTTGACGCCAGACTGGATTGCGCGCTACCTCGCCCGGCGCAGATCCGCGCCGCTGCCCGAGTTCGCTCAGCGGGTCGTGGCCGATGAGGTCCCTCAGCCGCCGCCCGAACCGCATCACATTCAAAATGCAGCCCTCGCCGCTCTGCGAAAGACCCGCGCCGATGGGCATGAGGCCGGGCTGGTCGTGCTGGCGACCGGGCTCGGTAAAACGTGGCTGGCGGCGTTTGACAGCCGCAGTTTTGCCCGAGTTCTTTTCGTAGCGAACCGCGAAGAAATTCTGACACAGGCCATGGCCTCCTTTCGCGGCATCCGCCCAGTGGCGCGGTTCGGCCGTTACGATGGCACCGAAAAGGATGGCGGCGCCGACATCCTGTTCGCCTCGATCCAGACCCTGGGGCGCGACGGGCATCTGCGTCGTTTCGCGCCAGATGC
>JANXPK010000588.1 GCA_025357355.1 Rhodobacterales bacterium | reverse complement strand
GCCGCCTCGATCATCGCGATATCCGTCATGGCAACGCTTTCAGAAAGGCGCGAAGTCCCGCCAAGCTTTCCGGTTCATCCAGAAACGGGACATGTCCACGGTCCGGAACCGTGGCTTGGATCAGGTCAGGATGACGTCGTTGCATCTCGGTCAGGGTCTCTGCCGACAACAAGTCCGAATTCGCGCCGCGAATCACGGCGACGGGCAGGTCAATGCACAGATCAAACAGCGGCCACAGGTCGGCAGACGGGGCCTGCATCCCCGCCGTGAAGGCCTCCCGCAAAGCAGGATCATAGCTGAGTTGCAGGCCGTCGCCCGTGGCCCGGACTTGGTGCGCGGCTTCCGCCAGCCAGCGTTCATCTGGCACATTAGCAAAGCCAGGATTGGCTTGGGCAAGGCGGTGGGCATAGTCGACAAGGTCGTGGGCTAGTGGGCGGCGACCGATATAGGTGGCAATGCGCTCCACACCACCGCGCTCAACCACCGGCCCGATGTCGTTCAAACAAAGGCCCAAAAGCCGCAGCTTGGCCAGATGGGCAAGGAAAAGCCCGATCAACCCGCCGCGCGAGGTGCCCATGATCGCCGCGCGCGCAATGCCCAGATGGTCCAGCAGAGCCATGGCGTCCTGCGCCTCTTGCAGCACCGTATAGCTGGCCGCCCCTGACCAGGCGCTGGAACCCCGACCGCGATAGTCCATACGGATAACCTGAACTCCGGTCAGATAGGGCCGTACATAGTCGAAATCGGCCCTGTTGCGGGTTAGACCCGGCAGGCAAAGCAATGCTGTACCCTCACCTTGCCGATCAAAGGCGAGGCGGGTTCCGTCAGCGGCTGTAAAGAATTCCGTCATGCCCGCACTCAATCATGCGGCGGTTGTACGCGAAAGGGGGCACGGCGCTTGAAGCAGCCCGCGGTCCGGCATAGATGCGTCCGGCAAGGTGAGGGTGGCGATGGCGTATCTGGATGAGGGCGAGGCGCGGGCGAAATCCCGTCAGGTCGGGGCGCTGCGCGGCTTGGCGCCCTTCATCCGACCCTATCGCGGCATGGCGGCTCTCGCGGGTGCGGCGCTGGTCGTAACCGCCTCGGTCAGCCTGATCCTGCCGCTGGCGGTGCGCCGGGTCATTGACGGGTTCGGCGCTGCCCAAGTGGCTGAACTGGACCGCTATTTCGGCTATGCCCTGGCCATCGCCCTGATTTTGGCCATAGGCACCGGCGTGCGCTATTATTTCGTGACGCGACTGGGCGAACGGGTGGTGGCCGACATTCGCCGTGCCTTGTTTGACAAGGTCATGGGCATGAGTCCGGCCTATTTCGAAAAGATCATGACGGGCGAGGTGGTCAGCCGGATCACCACCGACACCACGCTGATCCTGTCGGTCATCGGCTCGTCGGTGTCGGTGGCGCTGCGCAATCTGCTTACACTGCTGGGTGGGGTGGCGCTGTTGATGCTGACCTCGTCCAAACTGTCGCTGATGGTGCTGTTGATCGTGCCCGCGGTGGTGGTGCCGATCGTGGTGCTGGGGCGGCGGGTCAGGGCATCGAGCCGCGAAAATCAGGACTGGATCGCCCAAAGCTCTGGCAAGGCCTCTGAAGCGTTAAGCGCCGTGCAGACCGTGCAAGCCTTTACCCACGAAGACCGCACCCGCGCCGACTTTGCGGTGGTCACCGAGAAAAGCTTCAATTCCGCGCGCCGACGCATCATGATCCGCTCAATAATGACCTTCATCGTGATCTTGCTGGCGTTTTCCGGTGTGGTTGGGGTGTTGTGGATCGGGGCGCATGACGTGCGCAGTGGCGTGATGACCCCGGGGCAACTGGTACAATTCCTGATCTACGCCGTGATGGTTGCGGGGGCCGTTGGCGCGCTGTCCGAAATTTGGGGCGAGTTGCAGCGGGCAGCGGGGGCGACCGAACGGCTGGTCGAGATGCTGCACGCGGGCGACCCCGTGCAGGATAGCTCGCGGCCCATGGCCCTGCCGCGCCCGGTCCGCGGGCTTTTGCAGTTTGACAAGGTCTCGTTCACCTACCCGACCCGCCCCGACGCCCCGGCGCTCAGAGAGATCAGCCTGACAATCGAACCCGGGGAAACCGTGGCACTGGTCGGCCCATCGGGCGCAGGCAAGTCGACGATGTTTCAGCTGCTCTTGCGCTTCTTTGATCCGCAAAGCGGGGTGGTGCGGCTGGACGGGATCGACCTGCGCGACCTGTCGCGGACCGATTTCCGCTCTGCCATGGCCTTGGTGCCGCAAGACCCGGTCATTTTTGCGGCCTCAGCCCGTGAGAACATCCGCTTTGGCCGGCCTGACGCCAGCGATGCCGAGGTCGAGGCGGCGGCACTGGCAGCGGCGGCGCATGACTTCATCGTGACGCTGCCCGAGGACTACGACACCTTTCTGGGCGAGCGCGGCGTGATGCTGTCGGGCGGGCAAAAGCAGCGGATTGCCATCGCCCGGGCGATCCTGCGCGACGCCAAGGTGCTCTTGTTGGACGAGGCAACCTCGGCATTGGACGCCGAAAGCGAACGGCTGGTGCAGCAGGCGGTAGAGCGGCTGGGTGCGGGACGCACCGTGCTGGTGGTGGCGCATCGGCTGGCAACGGTCAAGCGGGCCGACCGGATCGTCGTGCTGGACCAGGGGCGCATCGTGGCGACCGGGACCCATGACACCCTGGTGGCCGAAGACGGCCTTTATGCGCACCTCGCGCGGCTGCAGTTCACGGACGGGGCGGCCTGAGCCCTGGCACGTCGCGCAACGCGGCGAAAAAGCCGAGCACGGCTTTCAATTCCGGACCGGTTTCAAGCGCCATCAGATCGGCCTCGGTCAAATCCATGCCGCTGTCGAGGCCGCCCAAAAGGTCCAGCCGGGCGCGCTCTTGCTCCGGGGTCAGGGGCAGCCGGGCCGCCTCGTGCAACAGAACCAACGCGGTATGAACTTGCCGCATCACCCGGAATGCGTCGGCCATCGCAGGCAGCAGGTCAGGGCGCTGACGCCAGTTTCGACCGCGAAAGACTCGGTTCGTCACCCGTGGCCCGGCTCCGTAGCAGTCAAAAGCTGCGCAGCCGCCAAGGC
>JANXPK010000584.1 GCA_025357355.1 Rhodobacterales bacterium | reverse complement strand
CTGCGGATCCGCAGCCCCGCCCTCGGCACCTCGTTCCCGATCTTCTATGCCACGGGCATCATGCCGTTTCAGATGTTCAACAGCATCTCGAACCGAATCTCGGGGGCGGTGCTGTTTTCGCGCTCGCTGTTGTTTTACCCGCGCGTGACCTTCGTCGATGCCATCCTTGCCCGGTTTCTGCTGAATGCCCTGACCTATCTTTTGATTTTCGCCGTGATGCTCGGCACGATGATAATAGTGTTTGACGCCCATACCAGGGTCGATCCGATCCCGATCCTGGAAGGTCTGGGGCTGACGTTGCTGCTGGCTTTGGGCTTTGGCGTGCTGACCGGGTATCTATTCCCGGTCTTTCCGGTGGTGGCCTCGGTCTGGAGCATCATCACCAGCCCCTTGATGCTGGTGTCGGGGGTGCTGTTTCTGTTTGACAGCATGCCGTCATGGGGTCGTGTCCTGTTGTGGTACAACCCGCTGGTCCATGTCATCGGTCTGGTGCGACGCGGATTTTACCCGATGTATTACGCATCCTATGCTTCACCGCTTTATGTGGCGGGGCTCAGTCTGGCCATGCTGGCTTTGGGGCTGGTGTTGCTGCGCCGCCATTACAAGGACATTATCTCGCGATGAGTGCGGTGCCCGGACGGATCGTGCTCCTGGTCTGCGCCCTTCTACACGGGACATCACTGGCGGCACAGGTTGCCGCTTCGCCAGCCCCTGTTTCCCCTGCCATAGTGCTTGGGGCTCCGGAGCTGGTGTTCGACTTCAAGGCCGGCGCCGACTGCCCACAGCAGCGCCCCGACAAAGAGGCCCAGGCCTATCGCCGCGACGATGGCAAGGTCGTGTTCCTGGTATCGGACGCGGAGAACTATGCGTTTGTGGGCGACACTCTGGAAGCGGTGGATTTCGCCAGCGATTGCCGGCGGGTGCTTTCGCCGCCACCGGCCAGCAGCGATCCGGCGGATTTCAAGGGCAAGATGTGGCTGATGAATGCGGTCGCAACCCCGCAGGGCACCCTCATGGGCGTCATTCACAACGAATATCACGGCGAAGCCTATACGGCCGATTGCAAGGCGGCTGCGGCGCAAGACCGTGGCGCCCAGCCCTGCTGGTACGCCTCGACGCTTCTGGTGCTGTCGCAGGATGGCGGCAAGACGTTCGATCCGGGCTCCATCAGGCCGCTTGCCATATTTCCCTACCAATACAAGCCCTTGCAAGGCCGGATGGCATATGCGGGGCCACAGATCCTGTCGCATCGCGACGGCGATGCCACGCCTTACATGTATGTCTTCTTCCGCATCGCCGACAACAAGACGTCAAACCCCGCCCTTACCGCCAGTGGTCAGCACAAGGGCACCTGCGTGATGCGGGGCACGTCGGCGGACCCGGCAAGCTGGCGCATGTGGGGCGGGACCGATTTCGATGTGACCGTGGCCAATCCCTATGTGGCAGGCGGTGCCGACCCGCAGGCGCATCTGTGCGACCCCGTGCTGCCGTTCAATTCCGGGCCGATAAGATATGTGCCCTCCCGGAAGGAATATATTGCCCTTGGCGGCGATCAGGGCGCCTGGGTCTATGCGGTGTCGCGCGATCTTGTGCAGTGGAGCGCGCCTGTCGTGCTGAAAACCGGCATCATCGGCATCAATGACCACACGCTCAAGACCGGCACGACCATCGTGCCCACCCTCTATCCGGCCTTGCTGGACCCGTCGAGCCCCTCACCCAGCTTCGAGACGATCGAAGGCAGGCCCTATCTTTACTATGTGGCCTTCCCCGCAATGTTGACGGGCCAGAGCGCAAACAGCGATCGCCAGCTCATGCGCATCCCGCTCAAGATCACGTTTTGAGGCTGGCCAGGATCGCCTCGCGGCCGAGCACGCGGGCCAGACGCGGCTCTTCGGCCACGGCCGCCGCGATGTCGGCCATCACGACGGCCAGGCGGTTACGTCCAGCCTGATCCAGCTCATCCACGCTTTGCGGGCTTTTGGCGCGGCCGCGGGCCTGCGGGAGCGTCAGGCGCGGCCTCATCTGGCGTCAGATGTTCGGCGATCTTGCGGTTGGTCTCGGCAAAGCGGGCTTCCAGAGCGGCAAGCGAGGCCGCATCAAAGCCGTTGAAGGGCCGGTCCGCCATTCTGGCCGAGGCCGCCGCCGCCGCGTCCTTGATCACCCGTATCGCGGCGTCCTTGAGCGGGCCCGGGGTCCCTGCCACCAGCGGAGCGAGGGCATGGCAGGCCAGAGCCCCGATCTCGCCGATGGAGGGATTGGCCAGCGGCGTGGCAAACGACAGCGCGGCGGGCACCTGCGCTTGCAGCCCGGCCAGCCGGAAGATGCTGGCGGCAATGGGCTCTGCCGGATTTGCCCCGTCATAGACACCGATGCGCGCCTCAAACCCCGCGGCCTGCAGGCGATCCAGCTGCCGGTCCCAGTCAAGGGTGCTGGGTAATTTTAGCGCCGCATCGCGAAAATGCGGGAAACTGCCCACGGGGAGGAAGGCCTTGACCTCTTGAACGAAAGCGGAATTCAGCAGATCGGCCTGATTGCGCAGGATCAGAACCGCCACAAGGTCATGAATCCCGGCTTGATGCAGGCATCGCGCCACAGCCGCGAACCGGCCCGCGGCCAGACTGTCTTCGAAATGCTCGGCGGAAATCAGGATGGTGCGGTCGCGCGCGGCGGCGAGGAAGCGCCTGAAGTCGCGGGCCAGATCCTTCTGCTCGACCGAGCGGATGGCGGGCAGAGCGGCAATGGCCTTTGACAGGCGGGCGGCGTTTCCGCGGCTGCCGATCAGATGCAACGGTATGGCAATGCCGCAACGCGACAGGCTTTCGGCATTTTTCACCAGCCATGACTGGAACGCCGAGCTGCCGGTCTTGTGCGCGCCAATATGAAGAATGCAGCGCCCGGGCAAAGCGGTACCTGTCTTCCTGATCGACGGACCCCC
>JANXPK010000503.1 GCA_025357355.1 Rhodobacterales bacterium | reverse complement strand
GCCTGACGAAGCAACTCCTCATGCCGCGCTTCGGTCAGCGCGACCGAGATTGAGCCCACTTGCCGCATCCCGGTCTCGACCCCGGTTTCGGCGGCGAGTTTCACGTACAAATCCGCGGAATACTTCGCCAGCCGCGTCATGTTGGCCGAGCCGCGCAACTGCCCGATCAGCCCGGCGGCATGCCAGGTGGTGCCCGAGGTCAACTGCTTGCGCTCTAGCAAGACCACATCGGTCCAGCCCATCTTGGCCAGATGATAGGCCACCGAACAGCCCGAAACGCCGCCCCCGATGATCACTGCCCGCGCTTGCCTTGGAACTTCAGCCATGCCTTGCCTCATCATCTTTTCATAAATATCCCGGGGTCCGGGGCAGCGCCCCGGGTCGCCGTCACGCGCGCAAGCGCTCGTTCTTGGCATCCCACAGCGGCTGATCCGCTTGCACAACTGCCGGATAACGTATGCCGAAAATCTCCACCTCGACCGCAGTTCCGGGCACGTTGATTGCTGTCTGCAGCATGCCAAGGCCGATGCACGCGCCAACACGATGACCATAGTAACCGCTGGTAAGTTCGCCAACGACACGTCCGTCATGCCAGATCGTCGACATATAGGGCGGGTCCTGATCGCCAGCCTCTATCACCAGCGTGCAAAAGCGTTTGATGACACCGCGCTGCCGCTCGGCCTCCAAAGCCGCCTTGCCGCGGAAGGTGGGTTTGGTCCAGTCGACAAAGCGGTCGAGCCCGCCTTGCAGCACGGTATAGTCGGTCGAAAGGTCGCCCTTCCAGGCCCGGTAACCCTTTTCGATGCGCAGCGCGTTCAGGGCGAACATGCCAAAGGGTTTCAAACCCAGGGGTGTGCCTGCGGCCATCACGGCCTCCCAGACTTTGGCGGTTGCCCCGACCGGCGTGTGGATTTCCCAACCAAGCTCGCCCGCAAAGGACACCCGGAACAGATAGATCTCGGCCTCGGCGATCTGGGCTTTCTGGAAGGTCAGCCAGCCTTTGGTCAGGTCGGCATCCGAACAGGCAACAAGGATGTCGCGCGATTTGGGGCCGGTCAGGATATGGCAGGACCACAGGTTGGTGGCATCGAACAGCGACAAGCCAGGGGGAAGGTGCTTTTGCAGCCATTCGCGGTCATGGCTTTGGGCGGTGGCGGCGGTGATGAGCAGGACCTGATCCGCGCCCATCCGCGCCACCGACATCTCCGTCACGATGCGGCCCTTGTCGTCGGCGAAATAGGCCAGACCAAGACGACCGACCGGCGGCACCTTGCCGGTGATCTGGTGGCTCAGCCAATCAACCGTGCCGGGGCCGGTGATCATGAAACGCGAGAACCCCGGCAGGTCGAGGATGCCCGCGTCGTCACGCACGGCCTCGCATTCGGCTTTCACTGCGGCGAACCACGGGCCCTTGCAATCCCAGGTTCTCTGCGCCGCCTCGGATGTATCATCGCCTGCGCGGGCATACCACAGGGCGCGTTCCCAGCCATTATAGGGGCCGAACTGGCCACCCAGGTTGCGGGTGCGGTCATGGACGGCCGAAAGCTTCTTGCCCCGGCCCTCGGGCCAGACATGGTGAGGGAACTGGATGGCGTATTCGTGGCCGTATACTTCGCGCCCCTTGGCCACGCAATAGGCTTGGTCCTCAAATCCGGTGAAGCGGCGCGGGTCGCAGGACCACATGTCCCATTCGGTAGCGCCCTCGGTCACCCATTCGGCCAGAACTTTGCCTGCGCCCCCAGCCTGACAAATGCCGAAGGTAAAGACGCAAGCCTCATAAGCGTTTGGAACGCCGGGCATCGGGCCGATCAGTGGCTTGCCATCGGGAGTGTAAGGGATCGGGCCGTTGATGACCTTGCTCAGGCCCGCTTTGGCGAGCAGAGGCACCCGCGCCATCGCATCGTTGATGTGCCATTCAAGGCGTTCCAGATCATCGGGGAACAGCTGGAAGCTGAAATCCTGTGGGAAGGGATCGTCGGGCGTTGCCCAATGGGCGCGGCAGTTGCCCTCATACGGGCCAAGGTTGAAGCCGTTCTTTTCTTGCCTCAGGTAGTAGCTGCTGTCGACGTCGCGCAAAAGGGGCAGTTTGTGGCCGACCTCGGCCGTCCAGTCGGCAAGTTCCGGGATGGTGTCGAACAGCATGTACTGATGCGACATCACCATCATCGGCAGGTCGCGACCGAACCATTTGCCGACCTCACGGGCATAGTAACCGGCGGCGTTGACCACGATCTCGCAGCGAATCTCGCCCTTCGGCGTGCTGACCACCCACTCATCACCCTCACGGCGGACACCGGTCGCAGGACAAAACCGCTCGATCCGCGCCCCCATCTGGCGGGCGCCTTTGGCCAGAGCCTGCGTCAACTGGGCAGGGTCGATGTCGCCGTCATAGGGGTCAAGCAGCGCGCCCGTCAGGTCGTGGGTCTCGACAAAGGGATAGACGCTGCGAAGGTCATCGGGCGTCAGGATGTTCAGGTCCATGCCCTGATAGCGGCCCATGCCGGCGACGCGCTGAAACTCCTGCAAGCGCTCGCGCGTATGCCCAAGCCGCACCGAGCCGGTGACGTGGTAGTTCATCGGGTAGTCGACCTCGGCCCCCAAACCTCGATACAGGTTCGCCGAATAGCGCTGCATGTTCATGATCGACCATGACGACGAAAAGGTCGGCACGTTGCCAGCGGCATGCCAGGTCGACCCGGCGGTCAACTCGTTCTTTTCCAAAAGAACGCAATCGGTCCAGCCCGCCTTGCACAGATGATAGAGCGACGACGCCCCAACGGCCCCGCCGCCAATGATCACCACGCGGGCAGAGGTCGGAAAATCAGCCATGTCGCACCCCGTTCATTCGCGCGGAGTATCACCGCCCAGCTTGCCGCTTTCAATTCGCACCAACCTGCGCTATTGATCGGGAAAAACGATCAGAGGCGGCACAAACATGCAAATCGAGCTTTTGGACACATTTCTCGACCTGATCGAGACCCGCAGCTTTCATCGCACGGCGGAACGGCTGCACATCACCCAATCCACCGTTTCGGCCCGTGTTCAGGCACTGGAGGCTGCAGTGGGCGGACGGCTGTTCACCCGGTCGCGGGCAGGCACCGAACTGTCGACCGAGGGCTTGAAGTTCGAGCCGCACGCGCGCGCCCTGCGCCATGCCTGGACCGAGGCGCAGCGGGCAGTTGAACCCTCATCTACCGCGATCACCCTGCGCATCGGCATCCAGAACGACCTTGCGGCAGGGCAGATCGGCGATTGGGTGGCGAATTTCCGCCGCACCCTGCCCGATTGCGCCTTCTACATCGAGCCCGATTATTCGGTGCAGATGTGCCGCGATCTTGACCGGGGTGCGTTGGATTTCGCCGTGGTCTATTCGCCGCAATCACTGCCCGACCTGCACATCGCCTCGATCGGCGAGGTGCGCTACCGGTTGATCAGCGGCGACGGCGCGACACGGGCCGAGGTCAGCCCCTTGCGCTATATCCGCGGCAGCTATTCGCCCGCGTTCGATGCCTCGCATCGTCAGGTGATGCCGGAATTCTCCGCTGCTCTGCTGGCGTCGGGCCAGAACACGGCCGTGGCGGGGCTGCTGGCCGTCATGGGCGGCTCGGGCTTTGTGCTGGAAGAGACGGCGCACAGCATGGTCGCGGGCGGCAAGTTCCGCATGGTGACCGATGTCGAGCCGATCGCGCAGCCGATCTATGCCGTGATGCACCAGCGTCACCGCACCTCGCGGATGCACAGACGCCTGACACGGATCGTGGCGCGCGAAATTTCGGGGCGTGGTGGGGCCGAAAAGGAGTAGGGCGGGGCGTGAGAAGCCCAGAAGGAAGGCCGAAAATCGACCTTTGGCCAATCCATGAAACCTTTAAATCCGGTTAACAGAAAAAGTCATCTATTTGAAATTGCATGATAAATGATGTGATCCGAGGTTCGGACCACAAGGTCTAAGGCCGTGACAGCCTAAAGCAATGTCTGCAAGCGGTAGCCCGGCGCGTGGGCCAGTCGGACCCAAGTGATCGGGGCGTGGGCGCTCCAGGTGCAGCGCTCGGTGATGAACAGGGCGGCACCGGGCGACACCGACAAGGCCGCCGCTTCGGCAGGGCTTGCCGCTTCGGCGGAAAAGGCGATGTCGCCGGTGGAAAAAGCGATGTTGGCGACCAGCCATTCATTGGCGCTGATGGCGGTGAAATCGGGCTCATGCTGCGGCAGGATGGCGGGGTTCAGCCAACGATCCTCGAATATCTGCGGCAGACCACCGGCCAGATGCAGGGTTTGCAAATGGATCAGCGGCACGCCAGACGCCAGACCCAACCGTGCGGCAACCCCGGTCGGGGGCGCCGTCAGGTCGCGCGACATCAGCACAAAGCTGTAGGCCTGCCCGCGCGCCGTAACCTCGGCCCGGATCACCGGAATATCCAGCGTCGCCTTGCGCACCGGCAGGGCCGCCACCCGCGTGCCCGCCTTGCGTTTGCGTTCCAGCAGGCCTGCGGTCGCAAGTTCGGTCAGCGCCCGGTTGACAGTGGCGCGGGCACAGCCAAACTCGGCCGCCAGCGTTTCCTCGGACGGGATCAGCCCGCCAGGCGGCCAGACCCTGCTGCGGATGCGGTTCATCACCTCGGCGCGGATCGCCTCCCAGCCCGGCGCCATTCACAAGGCCCAGCGCAGGCGTGAAACGGTGGCGGCGTAGGCTTTGGTCACCGCGTCCCGGGCAAAGTGGCGGCCCTGATGGACCAATGCGCGCCCGGCCGACCACACGTCCGTCACCATCCGGTCGTCGCGGGCAAAGATGAAGCTGTCCAGAATTGTATCGCCCTGCGCGTCCATCAAATCGGGTCCGGACAAGTCCAAGGCCACCAGGTCCGCCCACCGTCCCGCCGCGATGGCCCCGGCCTGCCGTCCTGCGGCCTGTGCCCCGCCCTGGACCGCACCCTCATAAAGAACCCGCCCGGTTGAATGGTCGGCCGTGGCCAGTATCGCCCGCCCCTTCAGCCCCAAGCGCTGCGAATATTCCAGCAGCCGCAACTCTTCGGTCAGGGAGATCCTCACATTGCTGTCCGACCCCACACCAAACCGCCCGCCCGCCTGCAGGAAGCGCTGTCCGTCAAAGATGCCGTCGCCCAGATTGGCCTCGGTGATCGGACACAGGCCCGCCACCGCTCCTGAGTGTGCCAGCCGCAGGGTTTCGGCGAGCGTCATCTGAGTGGCATGGATCAAGCACCAGCGTTGGTCCACCGCCTGATGATCCAATAGCCAGTCCACCGGACGCTGCCCGGTCGCCGCCTGAACCTCCGTTACCTCAGCCACCTGCTCGGCAACATGGATGTGGATCGGGGCGGCGGGGGCAAGGGCGGCAACGAAGCCAAGGCCCTCGGGGCTTACCGCACGCAGCGAATGCGGCGCCACACCCAGGACGGTGTCGGCAGGCAGGTGCTGCAAGCTGCTTTGCGCCGCCTGCCACAATGCCGCGAACTGGTCCGGTGTGTTGCGGAAACGCAATTGCCCCGCCGTCAGCGCCCGCCCGTCGCAGCCGCCGCGTTCATAAAGGACCGGCAGGTGGGTCAGCCCCAGCCCGGTTTGCGCCGCCGCCGCCGCGACGCTCGTCGTCATTTCGGCCAGATCGGCGTAGCGGCTGCCGGCTTGTCCGTGGTGCAAGTAGTGAAACTCTGCCACCGCCGCGTAACCCGCCTCGGCCATCTCGACCATCACCATCGCGGCGATTGCCTGCACGTCTTCGGGCGTCAACTGATCGAGGAAGCGGTACATCAGCGTTCGCCAGGTCCAGAAACTGTCCTGTCCGGCAGAGCGGCGTTCGGTCAGACCAGCCATGGCGCGCTGAAACATGTGCGAATGCAAGTTGGTCGGTGCGGGCAAAAGGCAATCGACCAATTGCCCCTCGGAGACCGCCCCGGGCGTCGCCCTTTGGATGCGACCGCCAGCTATCGTGACGCGGACATCGGTGGCCCAACCTTGCGGCAGCAGTGCGGTTTTGGCGTGAATTATGGTCATGGCATCCCTTGACTCGGCCATTATGTATAGACATAATAGCCATAAGTTCAGACATAAGGCAAGCAAATGTCACTCCTGCTCAGCAATCTTACTCTGGCGACGATGACGAAGGGCTACGGCCTTATCCATGACGCCGCCGTGGTGATCGAGGATGATCGCGTGGCGTGGGCTGGCCCGCGTGCCCAAATCCCCGGACCCTATGACCGCCTTCCGCCGACCGAGCTTGACGGCCGCCTCGTCACCCCCGGCCTGATCGATTGTCACACCCACATTGTCTTTGCCGGCGACCGCGCCTCCGAGTTCGAGATGCGGCTGAATGGGGCGAGCTATGAAGAGGTGGCCCGCGCCGGGGGCGGCATTCTGTCCACCGTCACAGCGACAAGGGCCGCGTCCGAGGGCGAGTTACTGGCACAGGCCATTGCCCGTGCCGATCAGATCATCGCAGGCGGCGCCACAACGATCGAGGTCAAATCGGGCTACGGACTGACTGTGGCGGGCGAGTTGAAACAGTTGCGCGTCGCTCGCCAGATCGCCCGGCACCGTCCTGTGACGGTGCGCACCACTCATCTTGCCGCCCATGCCATCCCGCCAGAATACAAGGGCCGCGCCGATGCCTATGTCGACGAGGTTGCCATCCCCTCGCTGCGACAAGCCCATGCCGAAGGCCTGATCGACGCCGTGGACGCCTTTTGCGAGGGCATCGCGTTTTCACCGGCGCAGGTTAATCGTCTGTTCACCGTCGCCCGCAGTCTTGGCATTCCGATCAAACTGCATGCTGAGCAACTCTCTGACCTCAAGGGTGCGGTACTTGCCGCCCGATTCGGCGCGCTTTCGGCGGACCATCTGGAATATCTGGGTCAGGACGGGGTCGATGCCATGGCGCGGGCTGGAACGGTTGCTGTCATTCTGCCCGGCGCTTTCTATACCTTGCGTGAAAAGCAGCTGCCCCCGATTGCCGCCCTGCGTGCCGCTGGCGTGCCGATGGCGCTGGCGACCGATTGCAACCCCGGCTCCTCGCCCATCACCTCACTGACGCTGACCATGAACATGGCATGCACCCTCTTCGGCATGACGCCGCTGGAGGCGCTGCAGGGGGTCACCACCCACGCCGCCCGCGCCCTTGGCCTGACCGACCGGGGCACCTTGGCTCGCGATCAACGCGCCGATCTGGCGGTGTGGGAGGCCAGACATCCGGCGGAACTGGCTTACCGCATCGGGGCCACGGCGCTGCACACCCGGATCTTTGGAGGCCGCCTTGACTGAAACCCTGATCCCAGGCCAGACCACCCTCGCCCAGCTTGAACGGATTTTCCGGGATGAGGCCCCTGCCCGGCTTGACCCCACTTCCCGACCCGGCGTCGAAGCGGCCGCGGTCGCTATTGCTGCGGCAGCTGCAGGCGAGGCGGCGGTTTACGGCGTCAATACCGGCTTCGGCAAACTCGCCTCCCTGAAGATCGCAAGCAAAGACACCGCCACCCTGCAGCGCAACCTGATCCTGTCGCATTGTTGCGGCGTCGGCGATGCCATGCCCCGCGCGGTGGCACGGTTGATGATGGCGCTGAAGCTGTTGTCGCTCGGCCGGGGCGCGTCCGGAGTGCGCTGGGACATCATCAAGCTGATCGAGGGAATGCTGGCGCGCGGCGTGACCCCCGTGGTGCCTGCCCAAGGTTCAGTCGGCGCCTCGGGCGACCTGGCGCCCTTGGCGCATATGGCAGCCGTGATGATCGGCGAAGGCGAAGCCGAGCATTTGGGAACGGTCAAATCCGGGGCTGCAGCGTTGGCTGAGGCGGGTTTGCGCCCGTTGATTCTGGGGCCGAAAGAGGGACTTGCGCTGATCAACGGCACCCAGTTTTCGACGGCCTATGCCTTGGCGGGCCTGTTTGGGTCTTGGAATGCAGCTCAATGCTCCTTGGTGACCTCAGCACTGTCGACCGACGCCATTATGGGCTCCACCGCACCCTTGCAGCCCGAGATTCACGCCCTGCGCGGCCATGCCGGGCAGATCGAGGCCGCTGCGGTGATGCGCGCCCTGTTGGACGGATCGGTCATCCGCGAAAGCCATCGCACCGGCGATAGCCGCGTGCAGGACCCCTATTGCATCCGCTGTCAGCCGCAAGTCACAGGTGCCGCGATGGATGTGCTGCGCATGGCATCGCGGACGTTGGAGGTCGAAGCCAATGCCGCGACCGACAATCCGTTGGTGCTGGTCGGCGCAGGAATGATCGTGTCGGGTGGCAACTTCCACGCCGAACCCGTTGGTTTTGCGGCGGATATGATGGCGATGGCCATCTCGGAGATTGGCGCCATTGCACAGCGGCGCGTGGCGTTGATGGTCGACCCGGTGCTGTCGTTCGATCTGCCCGCCTTTCTGACCCCGCGCCCCGGCCTGAATTCCGGCCTGATGATCGCCGAGGTCACCACCGCAGCCCTGATGAGCGAGAACAAACACCTGGCCCATCCCACGGTAATCGATTCGACGCCAACCTCTGCCAATCAAGAGGACCATGTCAGTATGGCCGCCCATGGTGCGCGGCGGCTATTCCGGATGATCGACAACCTGAACGTCATCCTTGGGGTCGAGGCGATCTGCGCCGCACAAGGCATTGATTTTCGTGCCCCATTACCAACCTCAACCCCCTTGCAAAAAGTGGTCGCCCGCCTGCGCCAGGATGTCGCCACCCTAGGCGATGACCGCTATCTCGCCCCCGATCTTGCCGCTGCCGCGCGCCTGGTCGGCACCGGCACCCTTGCCCGCGCGTCGGGCGTCAGCTTACCCATTTTGTGAGGCCCGCCATGACCCGCCACAACACCCGCGATGTCTATCCCGCAACCGGTACCACCATCACCGCCAAAAGTTGGCTGACGGAGGCGCCGATGCGGATGCTGATGAACAACCTGCACCCCGATGTTGCGGAAAATCCGCATGAATTGGTGGTGTACGGTGGAATTGGCCGCGCGGCGCGGACATGGGAGGATTTCGACAAGATCGTCGCCACGCTGAAAACGCTGAACGATGACGAAACCCTGCTGGTGCAGTCCGGCAAGCCCGTGGGTGTCTTTCGCACTCACAAGGACGCCCCGCGCGTGCTGATCGCGAACAGCAACCTCGTGCCGCACTGGGCGACCTGGGACCATTTCAACGAATTGGACAAGAAGGGTCTGGCGATGTATGGCCAGATGACGGCAGGTTCCTGGATTTACATTGGAACTCAAGGTATTGTGCAGGGAACCTACGAAACCTTCGCCGAGGCGGGGCGTCAGCATTACACAGGCAACCTGACCGGCAAATGGATCCTGACTGGCGGTCTGGGCGGCATGGGCGGCGCGCAACCCTTAGCTGCGGTGATGGCGGGCGCCTGCTGCCTTGCGGTGGAATGCGACGAGACCCGCATCGATTTCCGCCTGCGCACGCGCTATGTCGACGCCAAGGCACGCACGCTGGACGAGGCTCTGGCGCTGATCGACGGTTGGACGGCTAAGGGCGAGGCCAAGTCGGTCGGCCTGCTGGGCAATGCCGCTGATATCTTCCCCGAGCTTGTGCGACGCATGAAGAGCGGCGGACATCGCCCTGATATCGTTACAGATCAAACCTCGGCGCACGACCCGCGTAACGGTTATCTGCCGCAAGGCTGGACCGTTGAGCAGGCCAAGGCTGCCCGCGAAACCGATCCCAAATCGGTCGAACGTGCCGCCCGCGCCTCGATGAAGATCCACGTCGCCGCCATGGTCGATTTCTGGAACGCGGGCGTGCCAACCCTCGACTATGGCAACAACATCCGCCAGGTGGCGCTGGATGAGGGGCTGAAAGAGGCGTTCGCCTTCCCCGGCTTCGTGCCCGCCTATATCCGCCCGTTGTTTTGCCGCGGCATCGGCCCGTTCCGCTGGGCGGCGTTGTCGGGTGACCCGGCCGACATTCATGCCACTGACGCCGCGATGAAGCGGTTGTTCCCCGACAACGCCCACCTGCACCGCTGGCTTGACATGGCGGCCGAACGCATCGCTTTTCAGGGCCTGCCAGCCCGCATCTGCTGGATCGGTCTGGGCGAGCGTCACAAGGCTGGGCTGATGTTCAACGACATGGTGCGGTCAGGCGAGTTGAAGGCCCCCGTCGTCATTGGTCGCGACCATCTCGATTCGGGCTCGGTTGCCTCGCCCAACCGTGAGACGGAAGCCATGAAGGATGGCTCTGACGCTGTGTCGGACTGGCCACTGTTGAACGCGCTGCTCAACACGGCCAGCGGCGCCACCTGGGTTTCGTTGCATCATGGCGGCGGGGTCGGGATGGGGTTTTCGCAGCATTCCGGCATGGTGATCTGTGCCGATGGCAGCGAAGACGCCGCCCGCCGCATCGGCAATGTGCTGTGGAACGACCCCGCGACTGGCGTCATGCGCCATGCCGATGCGGGTTATGACATCGCGCTGGACTGTGCCCGCGAAAACGGCCTCAGGTTGCCCGGCATCCTAGGCAATTGAACGCACGCCGAAACATATCGTAACCCGCGCCAAACAGGATGACACCATGCACTATGCCCCCAGCATCGACCGCTGCCCGCTGCCCTATTCGCCCTTCAAGTCTTGTACCGTGCCACGCCCGATCGGCTGGATTTCCACCATCGACCGAGCCGGTCAGGCCAATCTTGCACCTTACAGCCAGTGGCAGAACCTTACCTTTGATCCGCCTATGGTCATGTTCGCGGCTAATCAGTATTCGGATGGTCGGCGCAAGCATTCCGTGCTGAATGCCGAAACCAGCGGTTGGTTTGTCTGGAACATGGCGACTTACGCGCTGCGCGAGGCGGTCAACATTTCGTCCATGGAATGGCCTGACGGGGTGGACGAATTTGAAAAGGCCGGGGTAACCAAGGCCAGTTGCGTCGATGCCCCCGCCCCTCGGGTCGCCGAAAGCCCGGCGCATTTCGAATGCAGATACCTGTCGACCCACCGGTTGGCGGGCCGTTCCAGCCATGGCTGGGTGGATGTGGTCTATGGCGAGGTCATGCGCATCCATGTCAAGGACGAGGTGATCACCCCTGACGGCAAGTTGGACATCAAGGCCATCCGCCCCCTCGCCCGGCTTGGCTATTACGATTACACCTCGGTCACCGAAGTGTTCGAAATGCGCATTCCCGGGGCGTCCGGTTCTGCGGCGGACGGGCTCGAAGGCAAGGCGGGCTGAAGACTTGCAGGATCGGCGACGCGCCCGTCCCGGTCACATCACGCGGGGATTGGCCGCGTCCGCCCCAGTCCGGATCGGGTTCGACCAGGCGCGTTTGCCTGCGGCGTCAATCACTGCCGCCCGCACCCAGGGGCTGTTGTTTAGCCGGTTGAGCGGCACCGCACCGCGCGTCAGCGAATGGCCATGCACCGCTTTGGCGCCGGTCCCCCAGCCGATGGCGATGATCGAGGCCACCGCCGAGCATTCGACCACCAGATGGCCGTCCTCGAGGCGAACGTCACGCAGTTCGGGGCCTTGGGTGGAGTAGAAATGCCCCGCCTTCAGGGCCGAAAGCAACGCCTCCGGCTCGTTGGCCCCAGCTTTGACCATGACCCAGCCGCCAAAATGATCGGGCTCCGAGAAGTGGGCGTCATCGGTGGCGATCAGGGTCAGGTGCCGTCCTTCGGTCAACAAAAGGTCGGCGATGGCGAAACCGTCGGGGCGGTCGCAACCGGTGGCACAGCCGTGGTTGTAAATCTCAACAGCATGGGCGGCGGTGATGGCGCGGGCATCAGCGAGCGTCAGGCCGGACCATTGCGGATGGGCGATGGCGACAAAGGCCCCAGCCGCCACGGCACGGGCCGCAACCTCGGCCCCACTTTCCTGACCCTTGACCGGCACGAAACTGGGCGAATTGGTCGGTGTGAAATCGGCGGGCAGACCGACGGCGAGGATGTGCCACAATTCGCCATTCGCCATCGCTCCCGAATGCAGTTCGGCGCCAAGGATGGTGGTGAAGCTGTTGGTGCGCATCGGCAGGGTATCGACGATGGGATAGCCCCACAGCCCGACGAAATGATCGGTCAGCGCCAGAAAATCATAGCCTTCGTCGCGGTAGCGCCGACACACCTCTTCCGGGCTCAGCACGCCGTCAGAGCGGGTCGAATGGGTGTGGAGATTGCCGCGCCAGAAACTGCCGGGTTGGGTGAAGGCGGGGTCGCGCTGGGTCATGGGCGTTGCGGTTCAGGCGCGGGCTGGGCGCATCAAGGATTTGGTAAACGTTCAGGCGCAGCATATCCCCAGACCGTGCAGCGTCAAGATGACAAAAACGGCGCGGCGGCAGCGGAAATGGCGCAATTTTCAGCTGTGCCATGAAATTGCCGCAATGGATTGTTGACCTGCGCACAACGATGTTCCGAAACGGGGGCCATCATGACGGTAACAGAAACCATGGCTCTGACTTTGCTGGTGACCGGCACCCTGTCGCTTTACCTGTTGTTGCATGCCGCCATCGACCTTTACCGCCACCGCTGGCACAAACCCGAGGAACGCTGAGCGTCCTAGCCGCGCCCGATATAGGGCATGTCGCGCGCCATGATCGTCATGAAGGGCACGTTCACATCCAGAGGCAGTTCCGCCATGTGCAAGACGGCACGCGCGACCTGCCGTACATCCATCGTCGGCTCTATCGCGATGTGGCCGTCGGCCTGTGGCACCCCTTGGGTCATCGCGCGGGCCATGTCGGTCAGTGCATTGCCGATGTCGATCTGACCGCAGGCGATATTGAAGGCGCGACCGTCCAGACCCAGCGTGCGGGTCAGACCGGTGACCGCGTGTTTCGACATCGTATAGGGCGTCGAGCCCGGACGCGGCACCTGGGCCGAGATCGAGCCATTGTTGATGATCCGCCCGCCCTGTGGCGACTGATGGCGCATCTGGCCAAAGGCGGCGCGTGCGCACAGGAACATGCCAGTGATATTGACACCCGCCAACTCCAGCCAGGTCGCAACCGGGATCTCGTCAATGGGAGCGCCCTTGGCCGACATGCCGGCGTTGTTGAATAGCGCGTCCAGGTGGCCCCATACACCGGTGGCCTTGGCAAAGGCGGCGTCGACTTCGGCGGGTTGGGTGACGTCGCAGGGCAGGATCATCGCCGCAGTCTGCCCGACGGCCGTCTCTGCCAAGGCCGCTTCCCGCCGTCCCATCAGGCCGACCCGCCAACCCGCGTTCAGAAATTCCTGCGCGGTCGCCCGCCCGATGCCCGAACCCGCGCCGGTGATAAGGATGGTTTTCATAGGCTGCTCACCCTGTATTGCGCCATTTCCAGGAAGGCAGGATTGATCTCAATACCCCAGCCTGGGGCATCGGTGACTGTAGCATGACCGCCCTCGATCCGGTAGGGATCGTTGAGAAAAAGGCCGTCCTGCCATGGATAATAATCCAGACCCTCGATCGAGAACTCAAGGTATTTCCCGGCGTTGGGGATCGCTTTCAACAGATGCATCGTGCACATGGTGACCAGCGACAGGTTGGCCGCGTGTGGCGTGATCGGCAACCCTGCGTGCCTCCCCATCTCGCAAACCTGCAAGGTGCGGGCAATGCCGCCCATATACATCACGTCGGGTTGCAGGATGTCGACGGAATGGTGCTCGATCATCAATTGCCATGAAGAAAGCTCGCAATCCTGCTCGCCGCCGGTGATGTCAAGGTCAAGGGCGGCGCGCACTTCGGCAGTCTGGTCGTATTCCCAATACGGGCAGGGCTCCTCATAGTGGCTGATACCGTGGTCTTGCAACAGAAGGCCAACCTCGATGGCCTGTTTGGGAATGAAGCAGGAATTGGCATCAACCAGTTTGGCAATGTCATCGCCCAAGGCTTTGGCCACAATCGAAATAACCGCCTCAGTTCGTCCCGGCCATTCGTCTTGTCCGCGCCCGCATTCTGCGCCAACACGCCATTTGAAGGCGGTAAATCCCTGCTGATCGCGCAGCCTAAGAAACCGCGCAGCCTCAGCTTCGGGGGTGATGTCGCGCTTCATCGACGAGGCATAGGCGCGCAAACGGCCAGGAGAGCCACCGAGCAGCGACACCACGGGCTTGCCCGCGATTTTGCCGCGCAGGTCCCAGACGGCGGTATCAAGCCCGGTCTGAGCGCGGCGCAGGTAGCTGCCGGGAAACTTGTGCTCGCGCTCATAAATCCGCTGCAAGGTGTCCTCCATCGCGTCCACCTCGGTGCCAAGTGCATGGCGAGCAACCTGGCGGTGAAAGACCGCCGTCGTGATGTCGGCGTTGTAAGTCGATAGCTGGCCCCAGCCGGTCGAACCATCCTCGGCCGTGACGCGGGTGAAAGTCACGTAGTCGTTGCCGAAGGTCTCTAATTTTGTGATTTTCATTCGAATTCCATATTTTACAGCCAGTTCTTCCACTTGAAGAACAGATAGGTTGCGGCGGCCGAGGCCACCATAAGGCCCAAGGCCATCGGATATCCAAAAGTCCAGCCCAGGTCGGGCATCAGCTTGAAATTCATGCCATAGATCGAGGCGATCAGCGTAGGCGGCAGGAACAGCACAGCCACCACCGACACGATGCGCACCGTGGTGTTCTGGGCGAGGTTGATCATGCCCAGCGTCGCGTCGGTCGCCTGCGCTACCCTGCTGGACAAGTAGTCGCCATGCACCTCCAGCGACTGGATGTCACGCAACAGACCGGAGACCGAGGGGCGGATCGCCTCGGCCACGCCGCGCTC
>JANXPK010000501.1 GCA_025357355.1 Rhodobacterales bacterium | reverse complement strand
CCGCCGAGCCCCAGCCTGGGTTTTCGTAAAGCTGCATTGCATCCTCCGACACCTTTACAGGCCCCAGCCTAGCCCGACGGGCGCTTGGCTGGCAACGCTTCAGTCCTGCAATGCATTGATTAGGGGTGTCGGCCCCAGGGTTCTCATCGAGCGCCGGAATTGGTCCGAGGTTCGGACCGACCACTTTATATCATGAATACAGCCACATAGATATTTTCATTAACCCAATTGAAAGGGTGCCTGGAATCATTCTAAGCGGCGGGCGCCGCCGCCGCCCGCCATACCCGGCGCCGGCGTTTCTCCTTTGCCCCTTGCACCCACCGGGCAACAGCCTATGTTTGTCGCCACCTCGGGGTGCCTGACAAGGCTGAGATGCGCAAGCGGACCCGTCGAACCTGACCCGGATCATACCGGCGGAGGGAAGGTGCTGGATGCGTCCATCTCCATTCCCGCCCGTCGCAACTTGGAGATACCTATGAAAGCCATCCATCTTGCACTGGCGTTGTTGCCCCTGGCCACCATGGCCCATGCGGACAAGCCGGTGTTGAAAGTTCTGACCTATGACAGCTTTGTCGCCGACTGGGGCCCCGGCCCCGCGATTGAAAAGGGGTTCGAGGCGACCTGTGGCTGCGACCTGCAATTCGTGACGGCGGGCGACGGTGCCGCGGTTCTGGCGCGGCTCAAACTGGAAGGCGCCGGGTCGGACGCCGATGTGGTTGTCGGTCTGGATACTTCGCTGACCGAAAATGCACGGGCGACCGGCCTTTTCGCCCCCCACGGCCTGCAACTGCCCAACACTTTGCCGGTGCCCTTTGCCGATGTCGATTTCGTGCCCTTTGACTGGGGCTGGTTTGCCTTTGTCTATGACAAGACCAAACTGGCCAACCCACCGAAATCCTTCAAGGAACTGGCGGCTTCCAACCTCAGGATCGTGATCGAGGACCCACGTTCTTCGACCCCGGGCCTCGGTCTGGTGATGTGGGTCAAGGCGGCTTATGGCGATGGCGCGGCGCAGGTCTGGCATGACCTTGCCCACAATATCGTCACGGTGTCGCCGTCGTGGGACGAGGCTTACGGCCTGTTTCTGAAAGGCGAGGCGGATATGGTGCTGAGCTATACCACCTCGCCCGCCTACCACCTGATCGCGGAAAAGGATGACAGCAAGGCGGCGGCAGCCTTCAGCGAGGGCCACTACATGCAGGTCGAGGTCGCGGGGATGCTGAAGTCGTCGCATCAGCCCGAGCTTGGCCGCGCCTTCTTGACCTATCTCGGTTCGGATGAGGCTCAGGCGATTCTGCCAACGACCACACTCCTCGGCAGTCAAATAGCGTTGATATTGATCCCTTGTTCCAGGCACTAATGTCTCTTCATGCAACGCATCGACCAAATCCTGAACGGTCGGAGGTTCGATTATCGAGCGCGTGCCATTGAGCATACGTCGCACATTTTCACCGACTACTGCATCAAAGTAGGGACGGCCTTCTTCTTCA
>JANXPK010000495.1 GCA_025357355.1 Rhodobacterales bacterium | reverse complement strand
TCTGGAAAAAACCTGGGCCTATGTCTGCCGCCGCAGCGGCGCCGTGGTCAAACACGTGACGATCCCGCTGCCCTTGACCAACGAAGCCCAGTTCACCGAGACGATCCTTGCCGGTATGACCGACCGGACCCGTGTGCTGTTTCTCAGCCACATCACCTCTGCCACGGCACTGGTTTTCCCCATCGAACCGGCTGTAGCCGAAGCCCGGGCGCGCCGCATCGTCACGGTGATCGACGGCGCCCATACGCCCGGCCACATCCCGCTGAACCTCGACGCACTTGGTGCCGACTACTACGCCGGTAATTGCCACAAGTGGATGATGGCGCCGAAAGGTGCCGCCTTCCTGCATGTCCGGCGCGAATTGCAGCCCATGCTGAACCCGCTGGTGATCAGCCATGGCTGGACCGAGGATGCCAAGACCCCCGGAGCGAAAGGCCCGTTTGGCAATTCGCCCTTCATCGACGAACTGGAGATGCAAGGCACCCGCGATCCTTCGGCCTGGCTGGCAGTGCCCGCCGCCATCGCCTTCGCGCAGCAGCATGACTGGCTCAGTGTGGCACGTGGGTGTCGCCAACTGGTGCAGGACACTGCCGCGCGGGTCGTTGCCCTGACGGATCTGCCCGGCTTCAGCAGCCCGGAGTTTTGCGCCCCGCAAATGGTGGCGATGCCCGTGACGCCCTGTGATCCGGTTGAATTGAAGCAACGCCTGTTGCAGCGGTTCAATATCGAGATTCCCTGCTTCAAGTGGCAGCAGCACACCGTCGTGCGGGTATCGGCACAGGGCTATAACACCCAAAGCCATATGGACCTGCTGGTAGCAGCCTTGACAGAATTGCTGCCACAGCTATCAGCCACAGCCTGACCTTTGCCATTCCGGTCGGCGGGAGACCAAACATGAAGCGCGGTGCGCTGCACTATCTGGAGCCGATTGCCACGCCCTCACGCGGCATCGCGGTGCTGGACGCTATGGCCGAAATGATCGAACGCGCTGGGCTCCAGGTTGGTGACCGCCTGCCGCCGGAAGTGGCCATAGCCTCCGCCCTTGGCGTCGGGCGCTCGACCATCCGCGAGGCGCTGAACCGCTGGGAGGGGCTTGGCCTGATCCGGCGGCGCCGGGGTGATGGCACCTATCTGACCGCAAAGGTCCGCACGTCGCGCGGGCCGCTGCCAACGATGGTCCAACTGGAAGGCGAGGCGATCCTGCGCTTGCTCGACATGCGCAGGGTCATCGAATCCGGCACGGTGCGGCGCGCTGCCACCAATGCCACACTGTCGCAGCGGCTGGAAATTGCCCGGCTGTGCGACGAGCTTCTGGGGATCGTCGATCGTGGTCTGCCGTACCGCGTGGCCGATGCGGCCTTTCACGCCGCGATCTGCGACGCCACCGGCAACCCGATGTTCGGACAATTGCTTCAACGCATGGATGAAGCGCTGGAACGATCCGCCGAATCGCCGTTTTCGGTGCCCGGCTTTGGTCTCGCCTCTTTCCCACCGCACCGCAATCTGTCTGATGCCATCGTTGCAAGTGATGCCGATGCGGCCGAAGCGGCGCTGAACACGATCATTGACCGGGTCGAGGCGGAAATCCGCGTCATCATCGGGGGCGGCCCGCCGTCAGACCGCTGACCCGCGCCGCGATGGTTTCGGCGTCAATGCCATAATGCCGGTATAGATCGCCGATGGTGCCGGTCTGCCCGAAATGTTCGACGCCCAGCGAAATCGTCTGGTGGCCCCAGACCGACCCCAGCCAGGACAGAGTGGCCGGATGCCCGTCGATCACTGTGGCCAGCCGACAATGCGCCGGCAGGTCTTGCAACAGTGTCTCGACATGCGACCGCGCTGCCTTGTTGCCCCGCGCGCGTGCCCGCTGCGCCGCCGTCCAGCCCGCGTTCAACCGGTCGGCCGAGGTGACCGCCAGAACGCCGACATCCCTGCGGCTGTCGGCCAGCAACCCCGACGCGCGGATGGCCTCGGGTGCCACTGCACCCTGATAGGCGATCACCACCTCGCAGTTCGGCCCGGGCGCGCGCAGCCAATAGGCGCCGTCAATTGTGCCTTGGCGAAACGCGTCATCGTGGCGCTTGCCCGGCTGCTCAAGCGGATTGGTGCTCAGCCGCAGATAGACCGAACCGCCGGTCTCGTCGCGCAGCCAGGTACGCTCGTCCGGATCACCTTCGCCGTCCTTCTGCAGATAGGCAAAGGCCCACGCCATGATGACCGCCAGTTCATCGACAAACGCCGGTTCAAAGGCCGCCAATCCGTCCTGACTCATCCCGATCAGCGGCGTGCCGATGGACTGGTGCGCCCCGCCTTCCGGAGCCAGCGTCACGCCCGAGGGCGTGCCCACGATGACAAACCGCGCACTCTGATAACAGGCGTAGTTCAGGGCATCGAGACCGCGCGCCACAAACGGGTCATAGACCGTGCCAATCGGGATCAACCGCTTGCCGAACAGGCTGTGCGACAGGCCCGCCGCCCCCAGTAGCAGAAACAGGTTCATCTTGGCGATGCCCAGTTCGATATGCTGCCCGTCCGGCGCGAACTCCCATTTCGCTGTGGGGGCGATGTTTTCTGCCCTAAACGTATCGTGTTGCACTGAACTCGCGAACAGCTTGCGGCGGTTGACCCAGGGGCCAAGGCTGGTTGTGCCCGTCACATCGGGCGACGTCGTGACAATCCGCGATGCCAGCGGACTGTCACCCTTGGACAGATCGTCCAGGATCTTGCCAAAGCCAATCTGCGTGGAAATTTCGCGCGCCCTATCCACCTCAATCTCCGGGACGGGCAGCAGGGCATCGGAAAACCGTCGCGGACCCCTGGCAAAGAACGGCACCGCGGCCAGAAACGCCCGCAATCCAGCCCGGTCTTTGACTGTGGCAAACGGCTCCCATTTCTCACCCTCCGGTACACTCATATGCCGCTGCCAATCCGCCATCTGCGCCTTGCTCATCAGCCCGCCGTGGTTGTCCTTGTGCCCGGCTATCGGGGTGCCCCAGCCCTTGATCGTGTAGGCGAGAAAGCAGGTCGGGCGGTCATGGTCGATGGCGGCAAAGGTCTCCGCCATCGTTTCCACGCAGTTGCCGCCCAGATTTTCCATCAGCGCTGCCAGTTCGGCATCCGAGCGACGGTCGATCAGTGCCGAGACATCCCCTTGATCGCCCAAGGCTTCGGCCAACCGTTGCCGCCACACGGCACCGCCCATGAACGTCAGCGCGGCATACAGCTGGTTCGGGCAGGCATCGATCCACGCCCGCAGCTTCTCTCCGCCCGGCTCAGCAAAAGCCTTGCGCTGCAATGCGCCATATTTGACCTTCACGACGTCCCAGCCAAAGGCCGCAAAGATCTGTTCGATGCGCTGGAACAAACCCTCCGGTACGATCCCGTCCAGCGACTGGCGGTTATAGTCGATGATCCACCAGGTGTTGCGCAGCCCGTTCTTCCAGCCCTCCTGCAGGCATTCGTAAACATTGCCTTCATCCAGTTCGGCATCACCGACCAGCGCCACCATCCGCCCGACCGGGACATCCCGGGCCCCGGGGTTTCGCCGTGACATAATCCTGTACCAGCGCGGCAAAGGCGGTGATTGCCACCCCGAGACCCACCGACCCAGTCGAGAAATCTACGTCGTCCGCGTCCTTGGTGCGCGATGGATAACTTTGCACTCCGCCAAAACCGCGGAATTTCCGCATCTTCGCCAGCGTCAGGTTGCCCATCAGATATTGCATGGCGTGAAACACCGGCGCCGCTTGCGGCTTGATCGCCACCCGGTCCTCGGGCCTGAGTGCGCTGAAATACAGCGCCGTGATGATGGACACCATCGAGGCCGACGAGGCCTGATGCCCGCCGATCTTGATGCCATCCACCTTGAGGCGGACGTGGT
>JANXPK010000417.1 GCA_025357355.1 Rhodobacterales bacterium | reverse complement strand
CAAAGGCGCGGCATAGGACATCTCGAACTCTTGCCCCTCCTTGCGCCATTTGACGCGAAAGGTCACCACGCCTCCCGCGGTCGTCACCTCATAGCGCCCCCAATCGGGCGGCGCGCCCAAGTCGTAATGCGACAATTCCGGCACCAGCGCCCACGCGCCGTCACAGATGCTCACCTTGCCCTCCATCCCGCCCACAGGCCCCACAGCGCCAGCACAACCGCCACCAGCACCGCCGCGAATTTGGCCTGCGTCAGGGCAGAGGCGAGCGCCACCGGCCCGGCCTCGACCGTGGGTCCCGTCACCAACAGCCGCGCTACCGCCCAGTTCTCGGCCAGATCGAACACGCCATAAGCCAGCGCCGGCAACCACCACAGCCAAGCCCGGCGCCGAACCGGCAGGATCAGCGTCACAGTGAACAATACCGGAAAGATCGTGTCGTTGACGCGACCTGGCCCCAGATAGATCGCCCGTCCTTCCGGCGTCAACGCCGTCAGAAACGCCCGCGCCGCATCGATCCCATAGCCGGTCGCGCGCAGATCAAACGGCGTCAACCCGCCCGCCGCGGCCTGCACTTGCGGCCCGAACCAGCCGACCAGCACCGCATAGGCCGCCACCGTTGTCAGCAGCACCAGCCATAAGACCCACGCACGCGCCATGTTTGCCCCCGTTTCAGGCGACACTACCGCAGCCCGCACCGAAATGCAGCCCTTTCGCGCCCGGCCCAGCCTGCGCCTTGCGCAAACCGCATCGGTCCGGATTTGACCCAGCTGCCGGGTCGGCTGTCGCACAACGCCAGTGATCATCCGCCCCGCGCCTTATCCCGGCGATTCGCAGGTCATGGTTAACCCGGGCATCGGGCCGAAAACCCCCTCTTTTCTGTAGAGGGAATGTAGGCGGAATGTAGGTGGTTTGTAGGTCGTTCATCTCTCGTTAATCAGGCCGATTAACACTGCGCCCTCAAGGGCTTGGCATCAGGCCAAATGCTCTGTGCCCTGATGCGTATTAACTGGCCCCTCCCCTCAGTCCCGGCTCAGATCGGCCCCCAGCCCCGCCATCAACCCTTCGAAGATCGGGAACGACGTGGC
>JANXPK010000641.1 GCA_025357355.1 Rhodobacterales bacterium | reverse complement strand
CAAGGACGCCGAGGCTGCGGCCCGGTTCTATGCCGCGACCTTTCCCGACAGCCATGTCACGAGCGTCAGTCGTGCGCCCAGTGATTATCCATCGGGTCATGCCGGTGACGTGCTGACCGTCAATTTCACGGTCCTCGGCATCCCCTGCCTTGGCCTGAACGGCGGGCCAGCGTTTCACCATGACGAGGCTTTCTCGTTCCAGATCGCCACCGAGGATCAGGAAGAGACCGACCGTTACTGGAACGCCATCGTCGGCAACGGTGGACAAGAAAGCATGTGCGGCTGGTGCAAGGACAAATGGGGCCTATCCTGGCAAATCACCCCGCGCGTGCTGAGCGAGGCACTGGAAGCCGGCGGCGCTGAAGCCAAGCGTACCTTCGAAGCGATGATGACGATGTCCAAGATCGACATCGCCAAGATCGCAGCGGCCCGGCGCGGATGAAGCGCCATCGGGTTGGTGAAACCGACCACCGGGGCAAGATCCCTAACAGATCGTTACCGTGCGAATCTAGCCCGTTGATTTAGCACGTATTTTAAGGCGGCCCTCGCGCGGACATCTCTAGCCGCTCCCGAAGGATGAGCAATCTGCCCAACCCAACTTACGCGTGAATAGCCCCCAACCCGCAGGCCAGGGCCGCTTCCTTCACCGCTTCCGAAAAGGTCGGGTGAGCGTGACAGGTGAGCGCCAGGTCCTGAGCCGAGGCGCCAAATTCCATCGCGACGCAAACCTCGTGAATGATATCGCCCGCCCCCGGCCCAATGATGTGGCACCCCAAAATGCGGTCGGTTGCAGCGTCGGCCAGCAGTTTCACGAAGCCCTCCCCCTGAAACACCGCCTTGGCGCGGGCATTGCCCATGAAGGGGAACTTGCCGACCTTGTAGGCGCGACCGGTTTCTTTCAGCTGCTCTTCGGTGGCGCCGACCGAAGCGACCTCTGGCGTGGTGTAGATCACGCCCGGGATGACCCCGTAGTTCACATGACCGGCCTTGCCCGCCATGATCTCGGCCATGGCCATGCCCTCATCCTCGGCCTTGTGGGCCAGCATCGGGCCGGGGGTGGCGTCGCCGATGGCGTAAAGCCCGGGCACGTTGGTGGCGAAATGGCTGGTCTTGACCTGGCCACGCGGCAGCATCTCAACCCCCAAAGCCTCCAGTCCCAGCCCGGCGGTAAAGGGTTTGCGCCCGGTGGCGACCAGCACCACATCGGCATCCAAGCTGGCCTCGGCGTCGTTCTTGCGCAGCTTGTAGCTGACCTTTGCCGCGTTTCCGGCTACAAACACCCCTTGTACCGCCGCACCCAGCACAAACTTCAACCCCTGCTTCTTGAGGATGCGTTCAAGGCTTTTGGAAACCTCGCCGTCCATGCCAGGCGTGATGGCGTCAAAGTACTCGACCACCGTCACTTGCGTCCCCAGCCGGGCATAGACCGAACCCAGTTCGAGCCCGATCACTCCCGCGCCGATCACAACCATCGTCTTGGGCACCGATGTCAGTGCCAGCGCGCCGGTCGAGGTGACAACCACCTTCTCATCCACCGTCACACCCGGCAGCGCTGACGGTTCCGATCCGGTAGCGATCACGATATGGCGCGCACTATGCACCTCGTCGCCGACCTTGACCTGTCCGGGCGCCGGGATCGTCCCCCAACCCTTCAGCCAGGTGACCTTGTTCTTCTTGAACAGAAACTCGATGCCCTTGGTGTTGCCGTTCACCACGTCCTGCTTGTAGCCCTGCATCTTGGCCCAATCGACCACAGGCGCCCCCCCCATCAGCCCCATTTTTTCGAAATTATCGTGAACTTCGTGCAAGAGATGCGTGGCGTGCAGCAGCGCCTTGGACGGGATGCAGCCGACGTTGAGACAGGTGCCGCCCAGCGCCTCGCGCCCCTCGACACAGGCCACCTTCAACCCCAGTTGCGCCGCATGGATGGCGCAAACATAACCGCCAGGGCCGCCGCCGATGATGATCGCGTCAAAATCTGCCATGAAACTCTCCAATTGCGCTCGCAGGACGCGGGTTCTCTACCAAGTGTGGAGGCCAATGTCTAACTCGGTCGCCACAAGCGATCGTGACGGCGCGCATCGACCTTGGAACCTTACCCTCAGACCGCGCTATTCCTCTTTCTCGGTAGTGAACGTCAGCGGATGACCACCGCTTCTGCCCATTTCGGTCGCCTGATCGGCCTTGGTCTCGGCCACCTCTTTGGTGAAGACCGCAACGACGCAGGCGCCCTTCTTGTGCGCCGTCAGCATCACCGCCAAGGCCTCGCCGTCGGTCATGCGAAACACGGCTTTCAGCACGGCGACCAC
>JANXPK010000639.1 GCA_025357355.1 Rhodobacterales bacterium | reverse complement strand
GGCCTGAAGGTGGCGATTGTCGAGCGTGAGCATCTGGGGGGCATCTGCCTCAACTGGGGCTGCATCCCGACCAAGGCGCTGCTGCGCTCGGCAGAGGTCTATCACCTGATGGAGCGGGCCCGCGAATTCGGGCTGGGCGCGTCAGGGATTTCGTTTGATCTCGGCGCAGTGGTGGCGCGGTCGCGGGCGATTGCCAAGCAGTTGTCGGGTGGCATCGGGCATCTGATGAAGAAGAACAAGGTCAACGTGTTCATGGGGGCCGCCACCCTGCCGAAGAAGGGTGTGGTCGCGGTCAAGACCGACAAGGGCAGCGAAGAGCTGACGGCCAGGGCGATCATTCTGGCCACCGGGGCACGGGCGCGCGAGTTGCCGGGGCTGGAGGCCGATGGCGATCTGGTCTGGACCTACAAGCACGCCTTGCAGGCCAAGCGGATGCCGAAGCGGCTGCTGGTCATCGGGTCGGGCGCCATCGGGATCGAATTCGCCTCGTTCTTCAACACCTTGGGCGCCGAGACCACGGTGGTCGAGGTATTGGACCGGGTGCTGCCGGTGGAGGATGCCGAGATTTCGGCGTTTGCGCGGAAGGCATTTGTCAAGCAGGGCATGACGATTCTGGAAAAGACAACGGTCAGGAAGCTTGACCGCGCGCCCGGCAAGATTGTCGCGCATCTGGAAAGTGCTTCGGGGACGGTGGCGGCTGAGTTTGACACGGTGATTTCTGCCGTGGGGATTGTCGGCAATGTTGAGGGCCTGGGGCTGGAGGCGCTGGGCGTCAAGGTCGACCGCACCCATGTGGTGACGGATGAGTTCTGTCGCACCGGGATAGAGGGGCTTTTTGCCATCGGCGATATCGCGGGCGGGCCTTGGCTGGCGCATAAGGCGTCGCACGAGGGGGTGATGGTGGCCGAACTGATCGCGGGCGGCCATCCGCATCCGATCAAGCCGGGCTCGATTGCCGGGTGCACTTATTGCCAGCCGCAGATTGCTTCGGTCGGCATGACGGAGGCCCGCGCCAAGGAGGCGGGGTTTGCGGTGAAGGTCGGGCATTTCCCGTTTGTCGGCAACGGCAAGGCGATTGCGCTTGGCGAGGCCGAGGGCATGATCAAGACGGTGTTCGATGCGGCGACCGGCGAACTGCTGGGCGCGCATATGGTCGGGGCGGAAGTGACCGAACTGATCCAGGGCTATGTGATCGGGCGGCAGTTGGAGACGACGGAAGCGGAGCTGATCAACACGGTGTTCCCGCA
>JANXPK010000638.1 GCA_025357355.1 Rhodobacterales bacterium | reverse complement strand
CAGGATCCCGGCCTCGCCTTCCACCCGCCCTTCCTTTACCTCGGCTATGTCGGGCTTTCGATGGCATTCTCCTTCGCCGTCGCCGCCTTGATCGAGGGGCGCGTCGATGCCGCCTGGGGCCGCTGGGTGCGGCCGTGGACGCTCGCCGCCTGGATCTTTCTGACCATCGGCATCGCGATGGGCTCATGGTGGGCCTATTACGAACTGGGCTGGGGCGGTTTCTGGTTCTGGGACCCGGTCGAAAACGCCAGCTTCATGCCCTGGCTGATCGCAACCGCCCTGCTGCACAGCGCCATCGTGGTGGAAAAGCGTGAAAGCCTGAAGGCCTGGACCATCCTTCTGGCCATCCTCGCGTTCGGCTTCTCGCTGGTCGGCACCTTCATTGTCCGATCGGGCGTCATCACCTCGGTTCACGCCTTTGCCTCCGACCCCACGCGCGGCGAGTTCATTCTGGCGATCCTGGCGGTGTTCATCGGCGGGTCGCTGACCCTCTTTGCCGCGCGGGCAGGGGCGCTTGAATCCAAGGGTGTCTTTGCCACCGTCAGCCGCGAATCGGCGCTGGTCCTGAATAACCTTCTCCTGACCGTCGCGGCCTTCGTGGTGTTCATTGGCACGATCTGGCCCTTGGTGGCAGAGATCATCATGGGCCGCGCCCTCAGCGTCGGCGCGCCCTTCTTCAACGCGGCCTTCACCCCCTTCATGGTTGCGCTGGTCATGGTGCTGCCCATCGGCGCCGTGATGCCGTGGAAACGCGGCCACATCGCCCGCGCCGCGCGCCCCTTCAGGGCGGCGCTGGTGCTGGCGGTGGCATTGGGCCTGCTGATCTATGCCCTGCAAACCGGACGCTCGGCCCTGGGCCCGGTCGGGGTGGCGCTTGGGCTCTGGGTGGTCGCAGGGGCCAAGATGGACCTGTGGCAACGCACTGGCCGTGGTGACATTGCCGCCCGCCTCGGCCGCCTCACCAGGCTGCCGCGCGCCGACTGGGGCCGCGCCGTCGCCCATGCCGGGCTTGGCATCACGCTCTTCGGCATCGCCGCGATGAGCGCCTGGGTGACCGAGGATATCCGCGTCGTCCAGACCGGTGGCAGCTACGCGCTTGGTCCTTATGAGGTGCAACTGGTCAGCGTGACCGACGTGAACGGCCCCAACTACACCGCCAAACGCGCCGAAATGCGGGTGACCAAAGCCGGGGCACTGGTCGCGGTGATGTATCCCGAGAAACGCCAATACCCCGTTGCAGGCATGGCCACGACCGAGGCCGCGATCCGCCAGGGTGTCACCGGCGATCTGTACCTCGTGATCGGCGATCCGCAAGACGGCGGCGGCTGGGCCGTGAGGAGTTACATCAAACCTTTTGCCGACTGGTTGTGGGGCGGTGCCCTGATCATGGCGCTGGGCGGCATTCTCAGCCTGTCGGACCGCCGCTACCGCATCGCGGCGGCCACCGCACGGCGGCAGGCCCTGGTGGCGGCCGAATGAGGGGGTTCCTGCTGTGGCTCTTGC
>JANXPK010000393.1 GCA_025357355.1 Rhodobacterales bacterium | reverse complement strand
CCCTTCGACTTTGGCACCCAGTTCCGCGCCGGCGCCCGTTTTGGCCCGCGTGCGGTGCGTGAGGCGTCGACGCTGTTCAGCTTTGGCCATGCCGGGGCCTATGACCATGAGGATGACTGCACCTATTTGCCCGCGTCCGTCCGTATCGTCGATATCGGCGACGCCGACATCATCCACACCGATACCGTCTCAAGTCATGCCAACATCCGGACGGGGGTGCAGGCCATCCTTGCGGCCCGCGCCCTGCCGGTGGTGATCGGCGGCGATCACTCCATCAACATTCCCTGCATCGAGGCGTTCGAGGGGCAGGGCGACATCCACATCCTGCAAATCGACGCTCATCTCGACTTTGTCGATGTCCGTCACGGCGTGAAGTTCGGTCATGGCAGCCCGATGCGTCGCGCCGCCGAAAAGCCCTTTGTCACCGGCTTGACCCAGGTCGGCATCCGCAACGTCTCTTCAACCGCGCGCGAGGGGTACGAGGCGGCGCGCGCCTTGGGGGCCGACATCCTGTCGGTACGTCAGGCCCGCGCCCTTGGCCCCAAAGCCGTCATTGCCCGAATTCCGCCGGGCGCGCGGGTCTATGTCACCATCGACATCGACGGGTTCTGCCCCTCCATCGCGCCGGGCACCGGCACGCCGAGCCATGGCGGGTTCCTTTACTATGATGTGCTGGAGATGTTGCAGGAACTGGCACGGACCCATGACGTGGTCGGCGTCGATCTGGTCGAGGTCGCGCCCGACTACGACCACAGCGGCTCGACCGCCATTCTGGCCGCGCAGGTCCTGCTTAACTTTCTCGGCTTCATTTTTCTCGCCCGCGGTTCTGTTTGAGGGGCTGGATAGCCTGCGCGCATAGGTTTAAATCTGGTTAACAGAATTTTTTAAATTGATGTTTTTCAATTGGATACGTCATAGTCCGAGGTTCGGACCATATGACCTTGTCGCCCCGAATGTCCCTCACGGCAGCACTTGCAGCCAGAACCACGCTGTCAGGATCGAAAGAGCCGTGGCGATCAGCACCGCCGAGGCAGCGACCCTTCGGCCAGTGCCGTAAAGATGGGCAAAAAGATAGGCATTCACCCCCGGCGGCATCGCGGCGGTCACCACCGCCGACCGCATGGAAGGCACGTCGATTTTGAAAACGAACCTCCCAAGGCCGTAAGTGACCACCGGATGCAGGATCAAGGTGATCGCCACGACGAGGGCGATCAGCGACTTGTCGCCCTCTGGCCGGTAGCGTAGCAAAATCCCGCCCAGACCGAACAGCGCCGCCGGCAACCCCGCACGTCCCATCATGTCAACCGCCGCCCCCACCGCCTCGGGGACCGGAAGTTCACTCAAGTTCACCACCAGCCCAGCGACAATGCCCAACACCAGCGGCTGTGAGAAGATCGCCCGCGTCACCTGAGTGCCCAGCGCAACCCCCGACAATCCCTGACCACGCGAGCGAACCCATTCCATCAGGGCAATGCCAAAGGCGTAGAACATCGGCGAATGCATGGCGATGATCGCATAATTTCCGGCCAGGGCATCCTTGCCATAGGCCCTCTCGGTGATCGACAGGCCCAAGAGCAGCGAGTTCGAGAACATGCAGGCAAAACCGATGGCGACACTTTCGTCCAGCGGCCGCCCAAACCCCTTGTGAGCGCCAAAGAACCCGGCCGCAAAGCCCGCAAAGGCGCCGATGTAGAAGCTGAGCAGCAATCCGGGGTCAAAGCTGGTTGACAGGTCCAACTTCGCGATCGAACTGAACAACAGGCAGGGGATCGCAAAGTTCTGCGAGAACCGCATCAGCCCATCGATGGCCGTCTCGGACAAAAGCCCGCCTTTGGCCGCGCCATAGCCAAAGCCGATGATCAGGAAAACCGGCAGAACTACATCAAGCAGGATGCCCATGTTCAGGGCTGATTTTGAAAGGTCAGGACCCGCCCGTCATAGGCCGGGGTCACCCCAGGCGGCAGTTCCCTGACGAGGGTGTCGTAGTCGAGGTCCATGTGCATGTTGGTGATCACCGCCTCGACCGGTCTGGCCCGCGCAATCCATTGCAGGGTCAGCGCCAGATGGGCATGGGTCGGGTGCGGTTTGCGGCGCAGCGCGTCCACCACCCAGCATTGCAACCCCTCGAGATACGGCCAGGATTGTTCCGGAATGGCCACGGCATCGGGCAGATAGGCCAGCGGCCCGATACGGAAGCCCAAGGCATCCATCGCGCCGTGATCGACGGTGAAGGGTTGAAACTCGATTGGCCCCGCAGGTCCATCGACCGCAAAGGCGCCGTTGATCGAGCGCAGGTCGAGGATCGAGGGGTAGGGCGAGCCCTCCGGTTGGGTAAAGGCATAGCCAAAGCGCGAGATCAGCGCATTTTGCGTCGGTGCATCCGCCCACACCGTCAAACGCCGCTGCATGAAGATCACGATCTGGCGCAGGTCGTCGATGCCGTGAACATGGTCGGCATGAGAATGGGTATAGACCACGCCGTCCAAGCGACCGACCCCGGCATCAAGCAGCTGCTCGCGCATGTCCGGCGAGGTGTCGATCAACACTCGGGTAACATCGTCGCCCTGCAACCGTTCCACCAGCATCGAACAACGCCGCCGACGGTTCTTTGGGTTCTTGGGATCGCAGTCGCCCCAAAGCCCCCCAAGTCGCGGAACGCCGCCGGAAGAGCCGCAGCCGAGAATGGTAAAGCGCAAGGTCGCCATCAGGCTGCCCTCGACGTGGATGCCGCGCGGGTGAACAGACGGTCGAAATTGGCTGACGTTGCTGCGGCAAATTCGGCCTCGGTGATGCCGCAGAGTTGCGCACCTGTTTTGGCAGTGAAGGCCGTGTAAGCAGGCTCATTGCGACGGCCACGATGGGGGATCGGGGCGAGGTAGGGACTATCGGTTTCCACAAGGATGCGATTGAGCGGGGCGGCAGCAAAGATGTCGCGCAACTCTCCCGATTTGGGGAAAGTCGCAATTCCTGACATCGACAGGTAAAACCCCATCTCCAACGCCACCTGAGCCAGCAAGGCACCGGAAGAAAAGCAATGCATCACGCAGGAATAGGGGCGGATTTTCATACCTTCAGACAAGATGCGCGCCATATCGTCATCGGCGGCGCGCGAGTGGATGATCAGGGGCAGTTGGGTCGTCTGTGCGGCCTCGATATGGATGCGCAACGAGGTGGCCTGGATCGCGGCGCTGTCGGCGGTATAGTGGTAGTCAAGACCGGTTTCGCCGATGCCGACGAATTTCGGATGCCGTGACAGGGCGACCAATTCCTCGATGGTGGCAAGGGGCTCTTCGGCTGCGCTCATCGGATGGGTGCCTGCGGCATAGAACACGCCGTCATTGGCCTCGGCAATGGCGCGAACCTGCGGCTCCTGCCTGAGACGGGTGCAGATCGTCACCATGCGGGTGACGCCAGCCGCCTTTGCCCGCGCCAGTATTTGCGGCAGTTCGCCGTTGAAATCGGGGAAATCGAGGTGGCAATGGCTGTCGACCAGTTCAGGAGGGTTCTTTGCCATCGCTACCTCTGTGCGAGCGTGCCCGCAGTCTCGTCGATCTTGAGGACCATATCCATGAGAAGGGCGGCGGGGTCAAGGTTGACCTCCCGGCCGCGCCGCGCCCGGTTGCCCAGCGTCTGTGCCACATCGGCCCAGAGGCGGGCGGCGCCAGGCGAGGGGGCCAGTCGTTCGATCAGCGCCGCCTCGCCACGAGCCGCCTCTGGCGGCAGTTGGCGCAAGGTGCCGGCGCGGGCCAGGCGGGCCAGAAACCGGTCGATCAGCGCGACGATCAGATCGAATTGCGCCTCGCCGCCCTTGCGCCCGCCAGCCTCGGCCAGGGTCAGCGCCATTTGGCGGTCAAGCTGGGGCAGGGTGGAAAGGACGCGGATCAATGCGGAATAAAGCTTCAGCCCGTCAAGATTTGTCATCTCGAACGCCTCACCTACCGATCCGTCAGCCAGTTCGGCAAGGGCTGACTGATCCTCGGGCGCGACCTCGCCGCCTGCCTGAAGCAACGCCGCAGAAAGATCATTGGTCGACAAAGTCAGCAGGCGCAACTCGCGACAGCGCGAGCGGATGGTCGGCAACAGCCGGGCGGGCTGGTGCGAGATCAGAAAAAGGGTGACCTTGGCGGGCGGCTCTTCCAGCAGTTTAAGAAGGGCGTTGGCGGCGGAGGTGTTCATGTCGTCGACGCTGTCCACGATGGCGACCCGCCTGCCACCATCAGCGGCGGACAGGGTGAAATAGCTTTTCAACTTGCGGACTTCGTCTACCGTGATTTCGGCGCGCAGTCGCTCAGCCTTTTCGTCATAGGGGCGGCGGAGAAGGAACAGACGGGGTTCAGACAGCGCCTTGACGCGATGAGCGATCGGATTGGCACCAGGGATGTTGAGCGTTTTGGGCGGCGGAGGTGCGAACATGCCGTCGTCGGGTTCCGGCGTTGCAAGCAGGAACCGTGCCAGACGCCAGGCCAGCGTTGCCTTGCCAACCCCACGCGGGCCAGTGATCAGCCAGGCATGGTGCAGCTTCCCGGTGTTGAAAGCGTCCAGAAAGCTTGTCTCTGCAAGGGCTTGCCCGATCAGTCGCTGTGTGGCCCGAGGGTGCGGCGCGCCATGGGTCCGGTCGGGCTCGGGTATATCGTCGCTCATGTCCCAGCCAGATAGACAAGGGCACGGGCCTTGACGTCGGCGGCAATCGCCACCGTGTCTCGCTCGCCGCTGATCACCCGGAACCGCTGTTCGCGCGCCGCAAGTGCGAGGAATCCGGTGCGCATCTTGCGTTGCAGATCAAGCCCCATGTCCTCGAACCGCATCTCCAAGCCGGCCCGTGCCTGTGCACGACCCAATCCCACCTGCGGATCAACGTCGATCAAGAAGGTCAGATCGGGTTCAACACCGATCATAAGGTCGTGCAATTGGTCGACGGTGGCGCCAAGTTCACCGCGTGAAATACCCTGATACATCCGTGTGCTGTCAGCAAAGCGGTCGGTGATGACAATGTCGCCGCGGGCCAGGGCGGGTCGGATCGTCTTTTCCAAATGGTCGCGGCGAGCGGCAGTAAAAAGCAGGATCTCGGTCTCGGGCGACCAGCGGTCGGGGTCACCCTCCAACACCAGACGGCGAATTTCCTCGGCCCCCGGGCTGCCGCCGGGCTCGCGTGTCAGGGTGACGGCCAAACCCTCGGCCCGCAAAGCGTCGGCGAGAAGCCGGGCTTGCGTCGACTTACCGGAGCCGTCGATGCCCTCAAAACTGAAGAAATGCCCAGCCATCAGCCGCCCAGATAGCGGCTGCGCAATTGATTGGCGGCCGTCATCAGCCGCGAGACGAAGCCAGCGGGGCCAATGTCCTTTTCTGCGACCAGATCGACGTGTCCGTCTTGCAGGCCGGTGATATGGATGATCAGGTCCGCCAGCTTGGTGCCTTTGGCAACCGGAGCCTTGATCGGTCCGGCATAGACGACATCGGCGGAAATATCACCTTGCGCCAGTGCAGGCAGCAGCAGGCGCAGGTCGGAGGCAGGCACCAGACCGACCGTGGCCGCATCCCCCATGAACACCTCGGCATCGGCGATATGCGTTCCGGCCTTGGCTACCGTTTTCAGGGCGAACTGGCGAAAGGCCCAGGTAGCGATGCGTTCGGCCTCGCTGGCACGATCCTTTTCGCTGGTCATGCCGGTAAAGGCGAAGATGATCCGCCGGTCGCCCTGTTTGACCGAGCCGACCATGCCATAGCCTGCCTCATCAGTATGCCCTGTCTTGAGGCCATCCGCACCAATATTGAGCTTTAGCAAGGGGTTGCGGTTGTTGGCGTTGGCCGGTGCACGGTTCTTGTAGTTGAATTCGGTTTGCGAAAAGACCGGATAGAGATCGGGATAAGTCTCGATGATATGGTCGCCAAGGATGCCGAGATCCTTCATGCTCATACGCTGTTGCGGATCTGGCCAACCCGAGGCATTGGCGAAATGCGACTGCTCCAGGCCAATAGCCTTGCCGCGTTCGGTCATCTGGTCGGCGAAGGCCGCTTCTGTTCCGGCCAGGCCTTCGGCGGCCACGACGCAAGCATCATTGCCGGAATTGACGATCATGCCCTGGATCAGGTCTTTGACCGTCGGTCTGTCGCCTTCCTGCAGGTACATGGTAGAGCCGCCCTGCGTGGTGAAGCTGACCGCATGGGCCGAAACGCCAAAGGTCGTGTCCATGCTGACACGCCCATCCTTGAGGGCCTCGAACAGCATGTTCACCGTCATCAGTTTCGACATCGACGCCGGGGGCACCGGCGCCTCGCCGTTTTTGTCCATCAAGACGGTATGGGTGGTGATGTCATAGACCCAAGCCGCAGTGGCCTGAGTATCGAAGGCGCGTGCTGGCAGGCCAAGGCCGATCAGCAGAGCCAGAAGGCAAAGACTTGCAAAGGGGCGCAGGAAACGGTGCATGCGGTTCTTCGGGACCTTAGCGTTTCAGAAAATAGGCGTCGGCAAAGCCTGCCTTCTTGACCCTGGCCAGAACGGCGGCGTCTCCGGAAGCAAGCACGCTCCACAATGGCTTGCCGTGACTGGTTTCAGGGCGGATCGTGGCCACGATGCCAATCTTGGTCAGGGCCGCGACCGCACGTTTGGCATTGTCCTCGACCGAGAATATCCCGATCTGGATCGACGCTCCGCCAGCGGCAGGCGCGACCGGGACCGCGGGTGCTGCCACCACCGGTAGCGCGGCAGTGGCCGCGGCGGGCTTGATAGCAGGCTGGACCACGGGTTTGGCTGGTGGTTGAATTGTGGGCAGCACGCCAGGCTTGGCTGCGGGCTGGATTGCAGGCTTGGCTGCTGGTTTGCCGGTGGTCTTGTCGATAGCGGCGGTGGCAGTCGTTGTCACTTCCGCAATCGGCGCCGGCTGGACAGTTTGCGAAGTGTCTAGCAGGGGCTTGGTGGCACTTGGCGCTGGGGCTGCAACCTCTTCCCGGCGCAATGCGGTTACATTGATCACGGCCGGCTGGCCAGCCACCAGACCCAGTGCATCGGCGGCATCGGATGAAATTTGCAATTTTGGCCCGGGATTGTCGGCTTCGCGGCGGAACAGG
>JANXPK010000348.1 GCA_025357355.1 Rhodobacterales bacterium | reverse complement strand
AGACCCTCGCGGGTTTCTTTGAAGAAAATCGGGCGGTTGGAATGAGCCGACAACGCGCCACCCTGGTTGGCTTTTCGGCGGTCCTGATGTGGGCGCTGCTGGCGCTGTTGACCATCGGCACGGCGCCGGTGCCGCCATTGGAGCTGAACGCGATCTGCTTTGCCTTTGGCGGGACGATTGGCCTGATCTGGCTGGCGCGTGGGGCGGGGTTTTCGGCGCTGCGCGGCGTGTCGTGGCGGGTCTATGCCTTTGGCACGCTTGGGCTTTTTGGCTATCATTTCCTCTATTTTACCGCCCTCCGGCTGGCGCCCTATGCCGAAACCGGGCTGATCGCCTATCTGTGGCCCTTGTTCATCGTGCTTTTGTCCGGGCTGTTGCCGGGGGAGCGGCTGCAGCCGCTTCACATCATCGGCGCGGTTCTGGCCTTTGCCGGGGCGGCGCTGGTTCTGGCGCAGGGCGGCCTGGCGTTGCGGCCGGGGGCGCTGGCGGGAATGGGGCTGGCCTTTGCCTGTGCGCTGACCTGGGCCGTGTATTCGGTGGCATCACGGCGGCTGGGGGCGGTGCCAAGCGAAGTGGTGACCGTCTATTGTCTGACGACGGCGCTGTTGTCGGGGGTGGCGCATCTGGCGCTGGAACCGACCGTGGCGCCGCTGGGCGTGGCTGGCTGGGTTTCGGTGGCGCTTCTGGGCCTCGGCCCGGTCGGGTTGGCGTTTTTCACCTGGGATATCGGGATGAAGCGCGGCGACATACAGTTGCTGGGCGTGGCGTCTTATGCCGCACCACTGCTTTCGACTCTGGCGCTGATCATATCAGGAAGGGCAGAGGCCTCGCCTCTGCTGTTGCTCGCAACTGCCATGATCACTGGCGGGGCGGCGCTGGCCGCCCGAGCCAGCTTTAGGGGGACTTAGGCGCTTTGCAGGCGCGAAATCTCTTCCTTGATCTTGAGTTTCTGCTTTTTCAGTTCGGCGATGTGAAGGTCGTCGATGCCCGGCGCGCGCTGCGCCTCTTCGACGGCGGTTGAGAGGTGTTCGTGTTTCCGTTTGAGTTCCGCGATATGCGAAGCAACGGTCATATGGAGCCTCCTGTGCCTGTTATGAACACCACCAGTCCATCACGTTTTGGCGGCTCTGTCATCAAATCTTCACGCAACAATCCGGACAAATTGTTCCGTTTCAGCGGAACTCGGCTGAAAGATCGGCAGCGTCGCGCAGAACTGCCTGCGCTTTGGGCATGTAGGATTCGCGGTCGCCGTCATGGGCATCCCCAGCATGCAGCACAAACGGGGCCAGCAGGCGAAACGCGGCCCGGCCGGTCTTGCGGGCGCGCAGGATGATGCGCAGGGCCGGGCGGCCTTCTCGTGGGGCGAGCGGCAGGATGGTTGGCGAGCCGAGGCTGTGGGGGAGGGCGGCCAGCAGATCGGGCAGGCATTCGGCCCCGGCGATCAGGGTCAGCCAGCCGCCCTCCGGTAGCCTGCGCGAGGCGGCGCGGACCCAATCGGCCAGCGGAACCTCGGCCCGCAGGGCGGTGTCGCGGTTTTCGGTGGGCGAGGGGGAACCGGTGCGGGGGTAATAGGGCGGATTGGCGATGACATGGTCAAAGCTGCGCTTGAGGGCAGTCGGCATCGCCGCAAGATCACCGGTCTCGACCTGAAACGCCACGCCGTTTTCGGCGGCGTTGCGACGGGCGAGGGTGGCGTAGGTCGCTTGCAGTTCAAGACCGTAAAGCTGCAAGCCGGGAACGCGCTGCGCCAGACACAGGGCTGCGGCACCGGCGCCACAGCCAAGATCGAGCACGGTCTGGCCGGGCAGAGCGGGGCAGGCGGCGGCCAGAAGGACGGGGTCGGTGGCGGCACGGTAGCCCTTGATCGGCTGCCAGAGGTGCAGACGACCGCACAGGAAGGCGTCGCGCGACAGTTCGGCGTCAGCGAAGGTCATCGGGGGCAGACGTCGGCGGGAAAGTCGTTGTCGATCAGCGCGGCGCGGGCCATGAAATGATCGCGGTCG
>JANXPK010000324.1 GCA_025357355.1 Rhodobacterales bacterium | reverse complement strand
CAGCGCGTTGCCGGTGCCATCGGTGTCGCCCGTGCCGGTCAGCACCAGGTTCTCGAGATTGGCGCCAAGGGTAAAGCTGTGCGCCGACTGGACGACATCGGTGCCGCCATCCACGTTCTCGGTGATGGTGTCGATGCCGGTGGTCACGATATAGGTGTCGTTGCCGAGGCCGCCGACCAGGGTGTTGTTGCCGGCACCGCCATCGAGCGTGTCATTGCCGCCTTTCAGCGTGTCGGTGGTCAGATCGCCGACGATCAGGTCATTGCCGCCAAGCCCGGTCAAAAGGTTGTTGCCGATGTTGCCGTTGATCACGTTGTCTTTGGCGTTGCCAGTTGCCGCAACGCTGCTGACGCCGATCAGGGTCAAATCCTCGAATTCGGTTCCAAGCGTCCAGGCGACCGTCGAGTTGACGGTGTCGTGGCCGCCAAGTGCCGATTCGTGCAGCGTGTCGAGCGAATTGTCGACGAAATAGGTGTCGTCGCCCGCGCCGCCGGTCATGTCATCGACGGCCGAACCGCCGTCGAGCGTGTCATTGCCGCCATTGCCGGCCAGCACGTCATTGCCCGATCCGCCGTTCAGCAGGTTATCGGCGTCATTGCCGGTCAGAAGGTTGGCGCCGCTGTTGCCGGTGGCGTCGATGTTGTCAGTACCGGTCAGGGTCAGGTTCTCGACATTCTGCGCCAGGGCAAAGGTCGCAGAGGCAAAGACGGTATCGGTGCCGCCAGAAGCAGTTTCAGAGATCTTGTCGCCGGTGCTGCTGACCACGTAGACATCGTCGCCGTTGCCGCCGGTCAACACGTCATGGCCGCCGGTGCCGCCGACCAGCGTGTCAGAGCCGTCGCCGCCCACCAATGAATCATTGCCGTCGCCGCCGGACAGAAGGTTGTTGCCAGCATCGCCGGTCAGCGAGTCGTTGAAGGACGAGCCGGTGATATTCTCGATCCCGCTCAGGATGTCGCCTTCCGCGTCGCCGTGATGCCCCGTCCCCAGGGCCAGGTTCACGATCACGTCGTTGAACGAGCCGCTGTAGTCGGCCGTGTCGATGCCGCCCAGCCCGTTCAGCGTATCAGCCCCGGCAGCACCGGCGAGGATGTTGGCGCCGTTGTCGCCCGTAAGGCTGTCGGCGAACTGCGATCCCAGGATATTTTCGATCGACACCAGAACGTCGCCCTGGGCGTCACCGCCACTGCCGGTGCCCGCCAGCAAGTTGATCGTGACCGCCGCGGACGAGGCGCTGTAATCCACCACGTCACTGCCGTTGCCGCCGTCGATACTGTCGGCTGAGGCCGAGCCTTGAAGCCAGTCGTTGCCGTCAAGACCAAGCATCGTGTCGGCACCGGCGGTTCCGGCAAGGGTATCATCGTTCGGGCTGCCAGTGATAAGGGGCATGGTGATCTCCTGGGGCGTGGCCGGGCCAATCGCGTGAAAGTGTCTTTGTAGAAGGCGATAGGCACGAAAATGGACGAAAATTGGGCGCAAACGGGTCATTGTAAAATTATTGTTGCCAGTTTGGCACCAATTCCGGGGGTGAAAGCCGGACTTTGCCAGCCCGTTTGAAACCGAACACATCGTTGACAAAATGGCTGTTGGCGACGGGCACGGCTACGGATTTGGCGATCCACCGAAACGACCGGGATTTTTCACGTCGCATTAATCTTGTTGCGTCTAGGGTTCGGCATGACGATTTCGGACCCCCAACTTGCCAAGGAAATGGCGCTGCGCGACCACCAGATGTCGGCGCTGCGGGCCACATTCCTGATCGCGGCGCATTACGGTGTGACCCTCAAACCCGAGGAGCTGCCCAAGCTGGCCGATGGCGATCTGGTGCCGTCGGTGGTGGCGTCGCTGGACAGGGCGGGCTTTCGGACCCGGGTCTTGCAGCGCTGCAGCTGGGCGACGGCGGCGGGCCTCGGCTCGGCCTATCCCGCGCTGATCCCGATGAAGGACGGCTCGTGGGTCATCCTGATCATGGTACCCAAGGAAGGGGGCGCGGTCGCGGCCGTTCTTGACCCGGCACAAGAGGCGCGCGGGGTGCAGAGGGTGCCGCGCGAACAGTTCTTGCGCGACTGGTCGGGACGCATCGTGCTCGTGCAGCACAGACCGGAATCCGCCACCGAAGTGCAGAATTTCGGGCTCTCGTGGTTCATGCCCGCACTGCGGTCGCAGGCGGGGCTGCTCGCAGGGGTGGCGCTGGCGGTGATTGTCGGCAACCTGATCAGCTTTACGCTGCCTTTGCTGTTTCAAGTGCTGATCGACCGGGTGATTGCCCATCAGGCCTGGAACACGTTGGTGGCCATCGTCGCCATTTTCGTCGTGCTGGCGCTGTTTGACGCGGGGTTTGCCTATGTCCGGCAGCGGTTGATGCTGATTGCGGGCGGCAAGGTCGATGCCATCATCGGCGCGCGGACATTCGCACATCTGTTGTCGCTGCCGCTGTCGGTATTCGAGACGACACCGTCTGGCGTGTTGGCCCGGCACATGCAGCAAACCGAAAAGATAAGGGCGTTTCTGACGGGCAGGTTGTTCCAGACCATGCTGGACGCGGCGTTCCTGCCGCTTCTGTTGGGCATCCTGACCCTGCTGTGCGCGCCGCTGACGGCGGTCGTGCTGGGCTTTGCTGTGGCGATTGCGGGCTGCATCGCGCTGCTGTTGCCGACATTCCGCCGAAGGCTGAACGCCTTGTATGCGGCTGAGGGCGAGCGGCAGGCCAATCTGGTCGAGACGCTGCACAACATGCGGGCGGTCAAGTCGCTGGTGCTGGAGCCGGGGCGGCGGCGGATCTGGGAGGATAATCTGGCGGCATCCCTGCGCCGGCAATGGGATGTCGGGGCCATCGGGGCCCTGGCGGCGGCAGTCACGGGACTTCTGGAAAAGCTGATGCAGGTGGCGGTGATTTCCTATGGCGCGGCCCTGGTACTGCAATCGCAACTGAGCACCGGGGCGCTGGTCGCGTTCCTGATGCTGGCCGGGCGAGTGACCGGGCCGCTGGTGCAGATCGTCGGATTGATCAACGAGTATCAGGAAGCGGCGCTGTCGGTGCGGATGCTGGCCGGGGTGATGAACCAGAAGCCGGAGCGCGGGCTGCAACCACGACCGATGCGCCATGCCATTGGCGGCAGATTGCTCTTGGAGCAGGTGAGTTTCACCTATCCTGGAGCCGCGACACCGGCGCTGGACGGGGTGTGCCTTGATATCACGCCGGGCCAGGTCATCGGGGTGGTGGGGCGATCGGGTTCCGGCAAGACCACATTGACCCGGCTGATCCAGGGCATCGAAGTGCCGCAAGCCGGGCTGATCCATATCGACGGCGTCGACATAAGGCAGATCGATCTTGAGCATCTGCGCCGGTCTTTGGGCGTGGTGTTGCAGGAAAACCTGCTGTTCCGCGGCACGATCCGCGACAATATCGCGACCGCCCGGCCCGAAGCGGGTCTGGAGGAAGTGCTGCTGGCGGCCAAGCTCGCCGGGGCCGAGGAATTTGTGCGCCGCCTGCCGCAAGGCTTTGATACCAAGGTCGAAGAGGGCGGCGCCAATCTGTCGGGCGGGCAGCGGCAGCGTGTCGCCATCGCCCGCGCCCTGATGACGGCGCCGCGGATTCTGGTGTTTGACGAGGCAGATCACATGCTCGATCAGGACGGGTTCAAGGACGACTCGGTTAGGTTACTAAGGGAGATCAACCGCAGCGCAGCGAGTTTGCAGGTGGGTTAAGACGCGAGTTAG
>JANXPK010000250.1 GCA_025357355.1 Rhodobacterales bacterium | reverse complement strand
GCTGTTGAATGCGCTGCTGGTGCAGGCGGGGTTCGATTTCGACGGGCATCTGTGGTTCAACGACACCACGTCGGCGATGCTCGCCATTTCGGTCGTGCATGTCTGGCGCATGATGCCGCTGACCGTCGTGATCGTGCTGGCGGCGATGCAGAGCATTCCGGGGGAGTTGTATGAGGCCGCACGGATGGATGGGGCGCCGCGGACGGCGATGTTCCGGCTGATCACCCTGCCGCTGATCCGGTCGGCGATTGCGGTCGCCATGACCAATGCCACCGTGTCGGCGTTCAACCTTTTCGACGAGGCCATCGTTCTGGCCCACAACAGCGTCGAGACAAGGCCGATCCTGATCCAGATCTATCTGGAGGCGTTCAAGAAATTCAACTTTTCCTATGGCATGGCGCTATCGCTGATGGTCACGCTGGTGTCGCTGATGATCTCGCTGGGCTACGTGCTGCGGCTGCAACGCACGACGAGGCTGGAATGAAGCGCAGGCCGTGGCATATCACGTTGATCGTCTGGGTGGGTGTCACGGTGCTGCTGTTGTGGTCGCTGGTGCCGATCTACTGGACGCTGGCCTCGAGCATCACACCCACGGTCGAGTTCAGCGCGCGGCCTTTGCATCTGTGGCCGGAACTGCCGACCATCGAGCACTACCTGCGGCTCTTGGGCGTGATGGACGGCCATTTCGGCGGGGTCGATGTGGCGCGGGAGTTTCGGCTGGCGCTGTTCAACAGCGTGGTCACGGCGTCGGCGGCAACGGTGCTGTGCGTGCTGATTTCGTTCCTCGGTGCCTATGCCTTTGCGCGGATGGAGTTTCCGGGGCGCAATCTGCTTTTCTATGCGGTGGTGGGCACTTTGGCGGTGCCGGGGTATGCGGTGATCATTCCGCTGTTTCGGCTGATGGTGGCGCTGGGCGAGATCGACAGCTATGTCGGCGTGACGCTGATCTATGTTTCGGCCTTTCTGCCGTTGTCGTTGTGGCTGCTCAAAGGGGTGCTGGATGCCCTGCCCCGGTCGCTGGAAGAGGCCGCGCGGATCGACGGGGCAGGACATATGCGCATCCTGTTTTCCATCGTCGCACCGATTGCGGCGCCGGGTCTGACCGCCACGGCGATCCTGACGTTTCTGGGCGCGTGGGGCCAGTATGCGGTGCCGCTGATCTTTTCGCCCAAACAGGCCAAGCCCTTGACGGTGCTGATCCCGGAGTTTGCTGGCAAGAACATCGTCGACTACGGGCTGATCATGGCGGGCGGCTCTATTGCCATCGTGGTGCCGTGCCTGTTGGTGATCTTCCTCAACCGCTATCTGATTTCGGGGCTGCTGGCGGGATCGACGAAATAGGGGCAGTCAGGATTTGCACGAAGAGGACAGGGTCGCGCCAGCGCCGAGGCAGTAGCGCGACCTGGTCAAGGCTCGCCGGGGTAGCGCAGGCCGATCTGGGCGCGGATTTCGTCGAGGGTTCGCATGATCTCGACCGACTGCGCAGGGGGCATGATCTGACTGACCTTGGTGCCGCCTGCGATCAGACGCTCTGCCTCGTCGGCCTGAAACTGCATGCCGCGACCTGGAACCGCGCCGTCGAAGGTTTCGAGAACTGTGTTGGCGTTGTCATAGACCCGGAAGGTAGTGGGCGAATACCAGACCCGGTCGATGTCGATGCGGCCCTTGGTTCCGACGACACTGGCCCGGTTTGGCCCGGCGCTGTCGCTGGACGACAGGGTCGTGGCGATGGCGCCGGAGGGGTAGTGAAAGACCGTGGCGACCTGGGCGTCGGCACCGGTGTCGCGGAAGGTTGCCGAGGCTTTGACCGTATCGGGTTTGCCGAGGATGGCCCATGTGAAGGAAATCGGGTAGATCCCCAGATCAAGAAGCGCCCCGCCGCCCAGTTCCAGGGCATTCAGGCGGTGCTTGGGATCGTCAGGCAGTTTCTGGCGATGGTCAGCGGTGATCGAGCGGACCTCACCGATGGTGCCCGCGGCGATCACCTGATGAAGGCGGCGCATGTGGGGCAGAAAGCGGGTCCACATCGCCTCGAGCACGACCAAACCCTTGGCGGTGGCGAGGTCGACGATTTCGGCGGCTTCGCGGGCATTGAGAGTGAAGGGCTTTTCGACCAGAATGTGCTTGCCTGCGTTGAGGGCCAGTTTGGCCGCGCTGATATGCTGGGGATGCGGGGTTGCGATGTAGATGATGTCGACATTGGGGTCGGCCACCAGAGCCTCGTAGCTGCCATGTGCCTTGGCGATGTCGAAGGTTTTGGCAAAGCGGTCGGCGCTGGCCTGGGTGCGCGAGCCCACCGCTGTCACGGCATGTCCCGTCAAATTCAGATCCTTGACGAACAACTCGGCAATCCAGCCGGTTGCGAGGATGCCCCACCGTATTTGTGTCGCCAAGACTGTTCTCCTTTGTGGTGTTCTTGAAACTTTAGAGGGCCTTAGCGCCCGCCTGCGATCTTGCGGAACCTTTGCTGGGTGCCGCCGGCGCCGTAGGGATAGTCGCCGACCCGCGGCGCGCTGATGGCGCTGAGCGAGGCGATTTCGTCGGCCGACAACAAGAGTTGCGCGGCACCAAGATTGTCGGCCAGTTGCGCCTGGGTCCGTGCCCCAAGAATGACCGAAGTTACCGCCGGTTGCGCCGCGACCCAGGCCAGAGCAACCTGCGCCATGCTGACGCCGCGCACTTTGGCGACATTTTCAACGGCACTGATGATGGCCCAGGTCCGTTCCGCGGCATTGCGCGCCTCGTAAGCCTCCATGCCGCGCTTGGGGTTCTCGCCGAGGCGGGTCGCACCTTTGGGCATCTGGTCGCGTTGGTATTTGCCCGAGAGCCAGCCGCCACCCAGCGGCGACCACGGCATCAGGCCCATGCCGGCGTCCTGACAGGCGGCGACAATCTCCAACTCGATCTCGCGGACCAGAAGGCTGTACTGCGGTTGCAGCGTCACGGGGCGGGAATAGCCGCGGGCCTTGGCAACCTCTGATGCCTTGGCGATGTGCCAGCCGACGAAGTTGGAAAAGCCGTAATAAGCGATCTTGCCTGAACGGACCGCGTCGTCGAGAAAGCCCAGGGTCTCGTCAATCGGGGTCAGCGCGTCCCAGGCGTGCATCTGATAGAGGTCGATCTGGTCCACACCAAGCCTGCGCAGCGAGGCCGTGAGTGCCTGATTCAGATGGCGGCGCGAGAGGCCCACGTCATTGGGACCCGCACCCATGGGAAAGCGGCCCTTGGTGGCGATGACAGCTTGCCGGGCTTCGGTCGGGTGCGCCTTGAGCCAGCGGCCGACGATCTCTTCGGAGGCGCCGGCGGAATAGACGTCGGCGGTATCGACGAAGTTGCCGCCTGCGGCGAAATAATCGTCCATCAGGTGATGGGCAGTCGTCTCGTCAGCTTCGGCGCCGAAGGTCATGGTGCCAAGGCAATAGGCGGAAACCACCGCACCGCTGCGGCCAAGTTTGCGAAAATCCATGCTGAAATCCCCCTTTTTATTGCGGTCGAACTGCGCACGCCTGTCCATCGCAGCTTTCAACCGCGCCGTTTTCTCTGTCGGCGCAGCGTTCCGCAACGGCCTGCCAAGATTTCGACCGCTATAGCGGCAATGGTCAGGCGAGTCGATGTTGACCTTTGTTGGCCCTTTGATCCCGGGTCAGAAAGTCCTTGCCGAGTGGGGTTTATGACAATGCGATTCTGGGTCAAAGTGTGGGTACGTTCTGACGCGCGCCACTGTGAAGCCATCAAGGGTGGCGCGGCCTGGTCAAAGGGCCGGCCCCCTGCAACTGACGGAGAAAAAGCATGAGCAACAGTTCTTCAAGCCCACGATGCGCGGCATTGGTAGGGCCATATGCCAGCGGCAAGACCACGCTTTTCGAAGAATTGCTGTTCGCGGCCGGGGCGATTGTCCGGCGTGGCACGGTCAAAGATGGCACGACTGTCAGCGATGCCTCGGACGAAGCGCGGGAGCGGTCGATGAGCGTCGGGCTTTCGGTTGCCAGTTTTCAGTATCTGGGCGAGCCCTGGACGCTGATCGACTGCCCCGGTTCGGTTGAGCTTTCCTATGACGCGCAATGCGCGATGCTGGTGGCCGATGTCGTCATCATGGTGTGCGAGCCGCAGCCCGAGCGTGCGGCTTCGATTGCCCGGCAGATCAAGTTCCTTGATGAGCATGCCATTCCGCACCTGATCTTCATCAACAAGATGGATCAGCGCGACGCGTCGGTGCGGGCGACGCTGGATGCGTTGCAGGTCTATTCCGCACGTCCGCTGGTGCTGCGCGAGATTCCGATGCGCGGCGAGGGTGGTCAGGTTGTCGGAATGGTCGATCTGGTCAGCGAACGCGCCTGGCGCTGGAACCCGCACAAGGCCGCAGACCTGATCCGCCTGCCCGAGCAGATGCGACCGGACGAAGAGGCCGCCCGCGCTGCCATGCTGGAAACGCTGGCCGATTTTGATGACGGGCTGATGGAGAAGTTGCTGGAGGATACCATTCCATCGACCGGCGAGATTTATGAGACACTGACACGGGATCTGCAGCACGATCAGGTGGTGCCGGTGCTGTTTGGGTCGGGCGAGAACGGCAACGGCATCCACCGTCTGCTCAAGGCCATGCGGCACGAGGCGCCGGGCGTGGCGGTGGCGGCGGAGCGACTGGGCATTG
>JANXPK010000223.1 GCA_025357355.1 Rhodobacterales bacterium | reverse complement strand
CTGCAAGACCACTGGGTGTGGCTGGGCGTGCTGATCCTGCTGACCCCTGCGATCCATGAAGTGCACTTCTTCTGCATCCATTGGCTCATCCACCAGCAACCGCTGTACAAGTGGATCCACTCCATCCACCACAACTCGATCAACCCGAGCCCGTGGTCGTCCATGTCGATGCACCCGGTGGAAGGCAGCCTGTTCTTCTCGGAAATGATGTGGCACCTCTTGTTGCCCTCGGGTCCCTTCGTGGCGTTGTTCCAGCTGACCTCGACAGCATATGGCGCCATCGTCGGCCATATCGGCTTCGACAAGCTGGAGATGGGGGAAAACCTCGCCCCCGACAGCCACTCCTATACCCACTACCTTCACCACAAGTACTTCGAGGTGAACTACGGCGGCGACGGTCTGATCCCGCTCGATAAGTGGTTCGGTACCTGGCACGACGGCACCAAAGCGGCCGACGAGCAGATGAAGGAACGCTTCCGCCGCAAGAAGGAAAGGTTGGCCACCAAATAGGCCAACCAGACCCCGGCACAATAACGCGACTGCGCACCGAAACGGCCCTCGGGCGTCTCAGGAGGAGGCCCGAACGGAACACTGAACGCTTCAACAGCCGCCCGAAAAGCGGTGACTTCAAACGGGAGGAGACCCACAATGAAACTTTCCAAGATGCTTGCGACCACTGCGGTGCTGCTGATCGGCGCATCTGCAGCCTATGCGGACGGTGCGAAGATTTTCGTCATCGGCGGCAAGGCGGATGACCCCTTCTGGTCGATCGTGAAGCGCGGCGCGGAAGATGCTGGCAAGGTCGTAGAAGCTAAAGGCGGCTCGGTCACCTGGCTGGCGCCGCAGAACTACGACAACCTCGGCGTAGATGCGGCGGAACTGATCCGTCAGGCGATCGACCAAGGCGCCACCGCCATCGTGGGCCCGGATTGGGTTCCGGATGCAATGGACCCGGCCTTCAAAGCTGTCGTTGACGCAAAGATCCCGCTGGTCATCTACAACGCCGGTGGCATCGAGGCCGCTGACCGTCTTGGTGCCTTGAACTACGTCGGTGCTGTCGACTACAAGGCCGGTGTGGCCGGTGGCGACTACCTCGGCAAGGCCGGTGGCAAGAGCGGTGTCTGCATCAACTCGCTGCCCGGCGCTGGCAATATCGAGGCCTATTGCAAGGGCTTCGGAGACGGCATTACCGCTGCTGGTGGCAAGGCTGATGTCCTGCCGCTGCCCGCAACCGCCGAAGGCAACGTGACCGCCGTGGCGCAGGCCATCAAGGCGTATCTGCTGCAACACACCGATGTGGACTCGGTCTTCACTACCGCCAACTTGGACGCCGTCGGCGCGGTGCAGGGCATTGCCCAAGCGGGCCTGACCGGCAAGGTCAAGGTCTGCGGCGTGAACTTCGACCAGGCGATCCTCGCCCAGATCGACGCGGGCACTCAGGCTTGCGCCATCGACCAGCAAGGCTATCAGCAAGGCTTCTACGCCGTGTCGATCCTGAACGGCTATGTCAACTACGGCCTGACCATTCCGACCCGTGAAATCCTGACCGGTCCGGGCGTTGTCGATGCCGTCAACATCAAGTCGACCCTCGCCGGCGCCAAGGACGGCACTCGCTAAACCAAGGAGAAGGCCGCCTCGCCTGTCGGGGCGGCCTTGTTTGATCTGACGAAAGGGAGGGGAGCCCATGACAGCGGTCACGATACACAAAGGCGGCTTTGGTCGTCTGGCGCGCAGGCCTGAAGCTGGGTCTTTTCTCGGCATGATCGTCGTATACATCTTCTTTTCCGCCTTGGGTGGGCAGAACTTTCTTGGCTCGCCGGGTTGGTCCAGCTGGCTCAACATGGCGGCCGAGGTCGGGACCATCGCCCTGCCTGTCGGTCTTCTGATGATCGCGGGCTTTCTGG
>JANXPK010000202.1 GCA_025357355.1 Rhodobacterales bacterium | reverse complement strand
GCAGAAAGGCCACGACTTCGGCGACGCCGTGGCCCTGGCGCAGGCGGGCCATGATGTAGGGGCGGGATTGGCGGGCGGTTCTGGTGTCGGCTTCGAGTTGAGTCAGATCGACGCCGACATAGGGCGCAAGATCGGTCTTGTTGACGACCAGCAGGTCGGAGCGGGTGACGCCGGGGCCGCGTTTGCGGGGGATGTCCTGGCCTGCGGCGGTGTCGATGACGTAGATCGACAGGTCGGCAAGCTCGGGGGAGAAGGTGGCGGCGAGGTTGTCGCCTCCGCTTTCGATCAGGATCAGGTCGAGGTCGGGGAAGGCGCGGTTCAGGTCGGCGACGGCGGCAAGGTTGATCGAGGCATCCTCGCGGATGGCGGTGTGGGGGCAGCCGCCGGTTTCGACGCCACGGATGCGGGCGGCGGGCAGAACCTGGGCGCGGACGAGGTAGTCCGCGTCTTCTCGCGTGTAAATGTCATTGGTGATGACGGCCATAGAGCAGCGCTGGACGAGGGCACGGCAGAGATGTTCGGTCAGGGTGGTCTTGCCAGCTCCGACCGGGCCGCCGATGCCGATGCGAAGGGGTCCATTGGGGTTGGTCATGAGCGATATATCCTGACGGGACGGGTTTCGTGGTGCATGGCGGCGAGGTCGGCGCCAAAGGTGGCAGAGGTGAGGGCGGTGAGGGGTTCGGTGGCGTAGCGGGCGGCGAGTGTGGTGATCAGGGGGGCGAGGCTGGCCAGTACCTTTTGGCCATCGGCGGCACCCATCGGGACGAAGCGGACCGCAACGGAGGTGAGTTGGGCTGCCACGGCGTGGAGGAAGAACCCGAGGATTTCGGTCGTGGGCAGATCGAGGCTGCGGCTGGCGTGGCCGATGGCGAGCGCGTAGGGCAGCGGTGGTTGGGGTTTACCGGTCAGCGCGGCGATGAGGGGACCGAAGGCAGCACCCTGGTCGCGCATCTCGCTATGACGCTCGGTCGAGGTTGCGTAGGCATAGGCGAGGTCGGAAAGGTCATCCTCGGTCCGGGCATGGGCCAGCAGGATGGCGTCGATGCGGGCAGAGCCGTGGGTCAGGACGGCGGTGATCCAGTCGGTGAGGGTTTCGGGGGTAGCGACATGGCCGTCGGTGATGGCCTGCTCCAGCCCCTGGGAATAGGCGTAGGAGCCAACCGGGAAGGCGGGGGAAAGCCATTGGGCGAGGCGCAGGCGGTCAGCGTTTTGGGTCATGATGGTGCAGTTTGCCGTCGCCGTGGTCGTGCCAGCCGAAGGTTTCCTCAGGCGCAGGGGTTTCGGGGCCGTGGGAATGCCCCATCGTTCTGCCGGTGCCATAAGCGCCGCCCTCGGGGGTGAAGGGTTCGGTGACATGGGTGAGACGGGCACCGAGTTGGGTCAGCATCGCCTCAAGCACATGATCGCGGCGGATGAGCAGGCGGGTGGGTTCGATCTGGCAGGGAGTATGGCGGTTGCCGATGTGCCAGGCGAGGCGGTTGAGGTGGCCGGTGATGGCGACGAGGGACTCGTCGGCGGGCCGGACCTGGATGCAGCGACCGTCGTCAAGCCGAAACCCCCAGTAATCGTCGAGGTTGGTGACGGCGGGCAGGTCGACGAGGAAGCTTTCGCCCCGGGCGGTGGTCAGGCGTTTGCGGCGAATGAGGCGCTCGTCGTAGCCCAAGGTGACGACGCCATGGCAGGCGGCGGTGGCTGTGGACAGCAGGGAGCGGGCGGCGGGGAGGTCGGGCATCGGCGGTCCTTGTGGTGGAGCCGGGGGTTTCACACCCCCGGACCCCGGTGGGATATTTATGAAAAGATGAAATCAGTAGAGGAAATAGCGTTGGGCCAGCGGCAGTTCACTGGCGGGTTCGCAGGTGAGCAGTTCGCCGTCGGCGTGGACTTCGTAGGTTTCGGGGTTGACCTCGATATGGGGCAGGGCATGGTTGTGGATCATGTCGGCCTTGCCGATATGCCGTGTGTTTTCGACGGCGAGGGTTTCCTTCCCGAGACCCAATTGGCCGCGCAGACCATCCGCTTGGGCTGCCTGACTGACAAACAGCACCGCGTTGCGTTCCACCGCGCGGCCATAGGCGCCGAACATCGGGCGGGAGTAGACCGGCTGGGGCGTCGGGATCGAGGCGTTGGTGTCGCCCATCTGGGCACAGGCGATCGAGCCTGCGACCAGCACCATCTCTGGCTTGGCGCCGAAGAAGGCGGGCCACCACAGCACGAGGTCGGCGCGTTTGCCGGGCTCGATCGAGCCGACGTGGCGGCTCATGCCTTGGGCCACGGCGGGGTTGATGGTGTATTTGGCGACGTAGCGTTTGGCGCGGAAATTGTCGTTTTGGCCGGTCTCCTCGGGCAGGCGGCCGCGCTGCTGTTTCATCTTGTGGGCGGTTTGCCAGGTGCGGGTGATGACCTCGCCGACCCGGCCCATCGCCTGACTGTCGGAGGACAGGATCGAGAAGGCGCCGATGTCGTGCAGGATATCCTCGGCGGCGATGGTTTCGCGGCGGATGCGGCTTTCGGCGAAGGCGACGTCCTCGGGGATCGCGGGGTCGAGGTGGTGGCAGACCATCAGCATGTCGAGATGCTCTTCCAGCGTGTTCACGGTGTAGGGCATCGTGGGGTTGGTCGAGGACGGGATGACGTTGGGGTGGGAGGCGATCTTGATGATGTCAGGGGCGTGGCCGCCGCCCGCGCCTTCGGTGTGGAAGGCGTGGATGGTGCGGCCCTTGATGGCGGCGAGGGTGTTTTCGACGAAGCCTGACTCGTTCAGGGTGTCGGTGTGGATCATCACCTGGACGTCCATGTCGTCGGCGACAGAAAGGCAGCAGTCGATGGCGGCGGGGGGTGTGCCCCAGTCTTCGTGCAGTTTCAGGGCGCAGGCCCCGGCCTTGACCATTTCAATGAGGGCATCGGGACGGGAGGCGTTGCCTTTGCCGGAGAGGCCGAAGTTGATGGGGAAAGCGTCCAGGCTTTGCAGCATCCGGCCAAGGTGCCAGGGGCCGGGGGTGCAAGTGGTGGCCAGCGTGCCGTGGGCGGGGCCGGTGCCGCCGCCGAGCATGGTGGTGATGCCGGAATGCAGGGCGTCTTCGATCTGGCCGGGGGCGATGAAGTGGATGTGGCAGTCAAAACCGCCTGCGGTCAGGATCTTGCCCTCGCCTGCGATGATCTCGGTTGAGGGGCCGATGATGACGGTGACGTTCGGCTGGGTATCAGGGTTGCCGGCTTTGCCGATGGCATGGATCAATCCGTCACGCAGGCCGACATCGGCCTTGTAGATGCCGGAATGGTCGAGGATCAGGGCATTGGTGATGACAGTGTCGGCGGCGCCACCGCTGCGCGGGATCTGGGATTGGCCCATGCCATCGCGGATGACCTTGCCGCCGCCGAACTTGACCTCTTCGCCGTAGGTGGTCAGGTCGCGCTCGACCTCGATGATGATGTCGGTATCGCCAAGCCGGACGCGGTCGCCGGTGGTGGGGCCATACATGGCGGCGTAGTCGGGGCGGGAGATGCGGGTGGGCATTGGGACTTACCTTGGCTGCGAAAATTCCGGGGGGCAGGCGTGGGCTTTGGGGGCTAGACCACGTTCTAACGGCTGCGGCGGCGCGCGGCGTGGCTACCGCCGGCCCAGCAAGTCAGGCCGATCAGGTAACCAAAGTCGTACCAGGCGCCGGAATTGGGGAAGGCGTAGATACGATAGCCGTCCTTGAACAGCGACACGATGAACGAGATGGGGGCGATGGCGCCGTCCCACAGGCCCCACAGAAAGCCGCGGGTGCCGGGATCGCCGGGGGGTTGGGTGGCGCAGGCGGTCAGAAGGGTGAGCGCCAGCAGCGACAGAACGAGGGGGGCGTATTTCATCACAGGTCTCCCATGACCGATGCGTTGAAGCCATAGACCCGGCGCAGGCCGGAATAGGGCACGAGGTGAACCTCGCGGCGTTGACCCGGTTCGAACCGCACGGCAGTTCCGGCGGGGATGTCGAGGCGCTGGCCGTAGGCGGCGGCGCGGTCGAAGCTGAGGCCGGGGTTGACCTCGGCAAAGTGGTAGTGGCTGCCGACCTGCACCGGGCGGTCGCCGGTATTGGCCACCATCAGCGTGGTGGACGGGCGACCGGCGTTCAACTCGATATCGCCTGCGGCGGGGAAGATCTGGCCGGGGATCATGGCCTTGGGGTCCATGAGGTTAACCAGCAATGGTCAGGCCGAGGCCTGCGAGAAGGGTGGCAGCACCGGCAGCGCGCCAGACGGTGCGGGAGAGGGTCAGTCCAAGTTCCGTACCCAGCCCAAGCAGGGCGGCGGTGGTGACAAGCATGCCAAGGGCGAAGGGCGGGCCCGCGCCTTCGACGCTGTGCGCAGCACTGTGGGCCAGACCGAACAGGGCGACGAGCGGCAGGCTGACCGTCAGCGGTGCGCGCAGGGTGGTGGCGGTCATGGCGCCGAGGAGGATCAGCGAGGCGAGGATCGCAGGCTCGGTCGCGGGCAGGCTCACGCCCAGCGCCGCTGCGCCAAAGCCAGAGGACAAGGCGATCAGAAAGGACAACGGCAGCAGCCAGCAGGCGCGGCCGATCTGCAGCGCTGCCCACAGGTCGACGCCGGTCATCGCGAGAAGGTGATCGGCCCCGGTCAGCGGGTGCACAAGGCCCGCCATCAGGCCGAAGCTGTGGCCAGGATGGGCGAAAGCGGTGGTTGGTGCCAAGGCTAGGGCGAAGGCAAGGATGCGTTTCATGTCAGCCTTTCAACGGATGGGATGATGGACGGTGACGAGCTTGGTGCCGTCGGGGAAGGTGGCCTCAACCTGCACGGAATGGATCATCTCGGGAATGCCGGACATGCACTGTTCGGCGGTGATGACATGGGCGCCCGCCTGCATCAGATCGGCGACCGCGCGGCCATCGCGGGCGCCTTCGACGACAAAATCGGTAATGAGCGCAATGGCTTCTGGATGGTTGAGCAAGACGCCCCGCGCCAGACGCCCGCGTGCGACCATGGCGGCAAGGCTGATCAGCAGCTTGTCTTTCTCACGCGGGGTCAGGTTCATTTTGGGTCTCCCAAGGGCGGCTGGTCGATGATTTGCCAGACGCGGGGCAGGGCGCGGCCAGACAGAATGTGCAGAACGCGCGCCAGTTGCTGTTTCAGGGTCCAGCCGTCGGTCGCCGCCAGCCGCACCACGCATTTGCCATCCCAACCTGAGACGGCACCAAAGTCCAGCGCTGCGCGGACCGGGGCCACAGCATCCTCGGCGCCCTGCGCCACCAGACAGACCACGACGAAGGCGCGGGCGTGGCCCAGAAGTGCGGGCGAGGTCGAGGTCAGGACGGCGGGCGTCAGGGCCAGAGTTTCGGCCCAGACCGGGCGGCCCTTGCGGCGGATCATGCGGTGGTCGGTCAGGTGGGCGGACCTGACGACTTCGCCCATGGCGGGGCGGCCGAGGATGACAGTTTCGGCGAGCAGGCAGGAGGCGTCGGCGGCAAGGTCGATCTCGGTATGCCGGGTCAGATGCGATGACTGGTATAGCAGGGTTTCCTGCGGCAACCAATCGAGACGGGCGCCGGTGCCGACTGTGGCAGTGACACGAACCTCTGCGGTGCCGTCGCAAGCGGCATAGGCGCGTTCGGCGGTCTGCGTCGTGGCCAGAAGCCGACATCCCGGTCCGACGTCGAGCGCATAGGATAGCCGGTCACCGCCGGTCAGCCCGCCCGAGGTGTTCAGGAACACCGCCTCGGGGATGGGCCCGGCGGGACGCGGCAACATCAGCTTGGCCGACCCCGACTGGTGCAGATCAATCAGCCGGGTCGCACCACGCCGCTGGGCAAAGGCGCCGTGGGCAGCCCCGCGGCTGCGCTGCATTGCCACCAGTTCTTGTGCGTCCAACATGCCTTGTCCTGACCTTGCCCATCCTCGCAGGGGTGATGCGAGTTGCAATCCGTGCCCTGCAGGACCGCAGGATTTTCCGTTGTTGCGCGCAGGGCAAGCCCAAAAATGTGGCAATGCGTCTGTTTTGCAGGCATCATGTCGAGGGACGCCTGCGATTTGGGGTGGAAAGGGGCGAGGTGAATGGGGAACCAGGGCCGTGCGGCGGGCTGGCCATTTGCAAGGAAGGGCGGGTCGGTCGGCCGGGAGCGACCCCGGCCGACCGGAAGCCTCACTTCACCTTGGCCTTGATCGCCTCGACGTCGGCCGTGGTCATCTCGCCCACGGTCGTGACCTTGCCGTCCACGATCTGCCACAGCCGGAAGGGACCGGCGATGTCGCCATACTGGTCGAAATCAACCGGACCGATGACGCCTTCATAGCGGATCGGCTTGCCCGCCTTGATCAGCGCCAGTGCCTTGGTGAATTCGTCCTTGCCGGCGTGGATGACCTCGCCCTTGGGGTCAACCGCCTTGCGGATCGCACCAGGCAGTTTGGCGGCATCGGGGCCGCCGGCGATGGCAATGGCTAGCCCGACCAAAGCGCCCGCGTCATAGCTGCGGTCGGCGGCAGGGGCGGCGGGGTCGATGCCGGAGAAGGCCTTGTAATTGGCGTTGAAATAGTCGGTCGAGGGTGAGGCGACAGTGCCCGACGAGGTGCCGAAAGCGTTGCCCAGATATTCCTTGCCGACGGCGGTCACGAAATCATCGCTGTTCATGCCGTCGTTGAGCAGGAACTTCTGCACGCCGCCCTGGCTGACCCATTGCCGCGCGATGGTGGCGCCGTCAACCGGGTCGGAGATCAGGTACAGGGCATCGGGAGAGCCCGCCATGGCCTTGGTCACCTCGGCCGCATAGTCCGACTGTTTGGCGTTATAGGGAGTGACCGAGATCACGGTGCCGCCAAGGGCCGTGTAGGGGGCAGAGAATTCCTTGACCAGATTGACGCCGAAGTCATTGTTCTGGTGGATGATCACGATCTTTTTCATGCCGTTGTCGATGGCGAATTTCGCCGCTGCCACGCCTTGCAGCGCGTCAGAGGTGATGGTGCGGAAGAACACGCCGTTGGTCTTGCCGTCACGGCCCAAGGCGGTGAGCGTGGGCGAAGACGAGGCGGGCGAAACTTGCAGGACGTGTGCAGGCCCGGTGACCGACGTCAGGATCGGGATCGACATCGGCGAGATGATGCCGCCGATAATGGCGGGCACCTTTTCGACCTGCACCAGTTGGGTCGCGGCATCGACGGCAACATTGGCCTGGGTCTGGCTGTCGCGGGTGTCGGTCTTGAGGGTGCAGCCCGCCACGCCGCCCGCGTCGTTCAGATCGCGGAAAGCCATTTCGACCGACTTGGCCCCGGCCTGGCCATAGGCCCCGGCCTCGCCGGTCAGTTCAAGCACAAGGCCCACGGTGATGTCGCAGGCATAGGAGGCGCCGGGCAGGAAGGCCAAGGTCGCCACGGTTGCAAGAAGCATTCTTTTCATCGGTTGTCCTCTCTGATGGTTGGGTCGGGCCCTTGGTCTGGGGTCCGCCGGGCTGGGCACGCCCGGCGGTTATGCGGTCAGGAAGCGGCGTTGAGGTTGTACTTGATGATGCTGCCGTGG
>JANXPK010000151.1 GCA_025357355.1 Rhodobacterales bacterium | reverse complement strand
AGCGTTTGAAGCTGGGTTCTTCATAGCGCGCATCACCGGGCAGGGCGTAGTAGTTCGGCACCTCAAGCCCGTATTGCTGGCCCCAGACGGCCCCCAGCTTGTCGTTCGCGTCATACATCGGCGTGGTGCGGAAGGGGCGGGCGGCGGGGCGTTCCTCGTTCGGGTAGCCGACTGAAAAGCGCATCTGATAGTTCTCGATCACCTTGGGCACGGTATATCCCGGTGTCGTCCAGGTGCCGAAGCGCGAGACGTCAAAACCGCGCGGATCACGTTCGACCTCGCCGTGGATCATCCACTGGGCCAGCGAAAGCCCCATGCCGCCGCCCTGCGAAAAGCCTGCCATCACTGCACAGGCCGACCAGTAGTTGCGCAATCCCTGCACCGGGCCGATCAACGGGTTGCCGTCGGGGGCAAAGGTGAAGGGGCCATGGATCACGCGCTTGACGCCAGAGCGGTCCAGCACAGGGATGCGGCGATAGGCGAAGGTGACGCTGTCCTCGATCTTGTCGAATTGCTCGTTCAAAAGCTCATGGCCAAAGTCCCACGGCGTGCCATCCACCGACCACGGCTCGCAGGGCTTTTCATAGAACCCGATGACCAGACCGCGGCCTTCTTGCCGCAGGTAGAATTCGCCGCCCGGGTCCATCACGTGGGGAAACTCGCGGCCCTTGTCCAGAATCGTCATGATCTCGGGGATGTCGTCGGTCACCAGATACTGGTGCGCCATCGGCAACAGCGGCAGATAGACCCCTGCCATCGCCCCGATCTCGCGCGCCCAGAGCCCGCCCGCATTGACCACATGCTCGGCGATGATGGTGCCCTGTTCGGTCACCACTTGCCACGAGCCATCCGGGCGCGGGTTGGTTTCCAGCACCCGGTTGTGCAGAACGATCTCGGCCCCGCCCATCCGCGCGGCCTTGGCATAAGCGTGGGTGGTGCCCGAGGGGTCGAGGTGACCGTCCAGCGGATCATAAAGCGCGCCGATGATGCCCTTGGTGTTGACCAGATCGTCGGTCATGTCTGACACCTCGGATGGCGACAGCAGGCGGGTGTCCAGCCCCATGTAGCGATGCTTGGCGCGTTCGGCCTTCAACTGGTCAAACCGCTCCTGATTGTCGGCGAGCGTCATGCCCCCAACATGGTGCAGCCCGCAGGACATGCCGGTGATCGCCTCCAGCTCTTTATAGAGCCGGATTGTATAGCCTTGCAGCGCTGCCATGTTGGTGTCGCCGTTGATGGTGTGAAACCCGCCCGCCGCGTGCCAGGTCGAGCCGGAAGTCAGTTCGGACCGTTCGATCAGCATGACATCGGACCAGCCGAGCTTGGTCAGATGATAGAGAACCGAGCAGCCGACGACGCCGCCGCCGATGACCACAACGCGGGTATGGGTTTTCATGAGGGACCTCCTGCCAGACTTTGCGGCACTGTGCCGGGGCAGGGCGGGGCGGTCATGCAAGGCTGCGACATCGCATGTCGCCGCCGGAGCATGGCCGCCACGTCGCCTACTTTTCCGGCAACAGGCCCCGCGGGCTGAACCGCAGCACCAAAAGCAGCGCCACGCCCAGTGACAAGAGCCGCATCTGCGGACCGAGATCGTTCAGATGTTCTTTCAGCGGCCCGTCCGCCATGCCCGTCGTGACAATCCCCATCACGATCGGCCCGACATTGTCGACGATCAGCCACAGCCAGCCGACCAGCAGACCGCCCAGAACCGAGCCCCAGTTGCTGCCTGAGCCGCCCACGATGACCATGATCCAGATCAGGAAGGTAAATCGCAGCGGCGAATACTCGCCCGGCACCAGTTGCCCCGCCATCGAGGTCAGCATGGCGCCCGCCAGTCCGACGACCGCCGAGCCCAGAATAAAGATCACCAGATGGCGGTGCGTCACGTCCTTGCCCATCGCCTCGGCCGACACCTCGTTGTCGCGGATGGCGCGCATCATCCGGCCCCAGGGCGAATTCAGCGCGCGCTCCAGCAGCCAGATCAGCATCAAAAGCACCGCGCCGAACATCACCGCATAAATCAGGTTGACCGAGATGGTCGAGGCTGTGATCGGGCTCAGCCCCCATTTCGCGCACAGGTCCAGAAACCACGCGGCCTTTTGCAGGTTGACCTCATACGGCACCGGCCATGGGCGCGGCAGGTGGATGAAGTTCTTGACCCCGCGCGCCATCCAGTCCTCGGACTTGATCGCCGTCACTACAATCTCGGCGATGCCCAGCGTGGCGATGGCCAGGTAGTCCGACCGCAACCCAAGGGCGGTCTTGCCGATGGCCCAGGCGGCGATGGCGGCAAAGAGGCCGCCGACCGGCCAGGCCCAGATCGAATTCAAGCCAAACCCACCGATATTGCCACGCGTCGCCGGGTCAAACGCCTCGATCGCCTCGACCGCCGGGTCAAAGACGGCCCGGTAGAGGAAAAAGCCGCCGATCAACACGGCGGCAATCACCAGAGTGCGGGTCCGGCCTTTGGCCATCCGGCGGTAGAGCGCAACGGCCAGCGCAATCACCGCCACCGCAATCGCCAGCCCGCCGATCAACTGCCAGCCACCCAGCGCAAAAGCCTCGGGCACAGGCTCGCCCGTCACGATCACCACCGCAAGGCCGCCCAGCGCCACCGAGCCCATGATCCCGGTTGAAAACAGGCCCGCATAACCCCATTGCATGTTGACCCCCAGCGCCATGATGGCCGACAGGATGCCGATGTTGAGGATGAAGAGGCTGACGTTCCAGCTCAGCATGAAGCCCGTCAGGATGTACAACATCCCGACACCGGCGAACAACAGGATGGCGCGGGTATTCATCTCATTTCCCCTTGAACAGGCCGGTCGGCATGAACAACAGCACGATGATCAGGATCGAAAAGCTGACCGCGAATTTGTAGTCGGTGGATAAAAGCTGCATCAAACTGTCCGGCGCCATGCTCGCGGGGAGGATATAAGTCAGCACCTTTTTCCAGGCATAGGTCACAACGACCTCGGAAAACGCCACGACATAAGCCCCCGCCACCGCCCCCATCGGCGAGCCGAGGCCGCCCACCACCGCCGCCGAAAAGATCGGCAGCAAGAGCTGGAAATAGATGAAAGGACGGTAACTTTTGTCCAACCCGTACAGCG
>JANXPK010000140.1 GCA_025357355.1 Rhodobacterales bacterium | reverse complement strand
GCACTGGAACTGAGCGCAGGTTACAAGTTCAAGGTAAGCCCGGTGTTCTCGGTCACGCCGACGGCCACGCTGGGGTATGCGTTCGGCCAGTTGCCGAAGATCAATCCGACCGACGCCGCCGGCCCGGTCGCCTATTATGCGCTGTCGGTGGCCGCCGACTACAAGATCAGCAAAGCACTGACCTGGAACGTCATCAACGCGCGCTACCGCAATGCGTTCAGCACGACCTGGTTGACGCCGAAAGTGTCAACCGGCCTGACCTATGCGCTGGACGACACCAATTCGGCCTATTTCAACATCGGCAAAAGCTGGAAAGACACCGGTGCGGGTCTTGCCAACGACAAGTACGGCATCGCGTTCGGTCTGAAACATTCCTTCTGAGGTCCCCCTCACCCTTGGTCAAGGAATGGCAGAGGCAGGGTGCGCGTTTGTTCACCCTGCCTTCAATGCCCCAGGATCTGCGACAGGAACAGTTTGGTGCGATCGGATTTGGGGTGATTGAAGAATTCTTTCGGCTCGTTCTGTTCGACGATCTGGCCCTGATCCATGAAGATCACCCGATTGGCGACGGCCTGGGCAAAGCCCATCTCATGGGTGACGCACAGCATGGTCATGCCATCTTGCGCCAGTTCGATCATGGTATCGAGAACCTCTTTGATCATCTCGGGGTCAAGAGCCGATGTCGGTTCGTCGAAAAGCATGATGCGCGGGCGCATGCACAGCGAGCGGGCGATGGCGACGCGCTGTTGCTGGCCGCCTGACAACTGTCCGGGGTATTTCGCCGCCTGTTCGGGGATCTTGACCTTGTTGAGGAAATACATCGCGGTCTCCTCGGCCTCGCGTCTTGGCACCTTACGGACCCAGATCGGCGCGAGGGTGAGGTTTTCAAGGATGGTCAGATGGGGGAACAGGTTGAAGTGCTGAAACACCATGCCAACCTCTGAGCGGACCTTGTCGATGTTCTTGAGGTCGCTGGTCAGTTCGGTGCCATCGACGATGATCTGACCTTGCTGATGTTCCTCAAGCCGGTTGATGCAGCGGATCAGGGTCGACTTGCCGGAGCCCGAGGGGCCGCAGATGACGATACGCTCGCCGCGCGCCACCGTCATGTTGATGTCGCGCAGGACGTGGAAGCTGCCGTACCACTTGTTCATCGCGGTAATCTGGATGGCGATTTCGTCGGTGACGGGCAGCGGGGCGGGGTTGGCCATGGCGGCTCCTTAATGGTGATCGGTCTTGAGCTTGCGCTCGAGATACAGCGAATAGCGGGACATTCCGAAGCAGGCGGCAAAGAAGATGGCGCCGACGAAGATGTAGGGCTCCCAGTAGATGCCCTTCCAGTTGATGTCGGCGCGCACAATGGTGGTGATGCCGCGCAGGGGCTCTTGCAGGCCGACGAAGGTCACCAGCGTGGTGTCCTTGAAGAGACCGATGAAGGTCGAGACGATGCCGGGGATCGAGACCTTGAGCGCCTGCGGCATGACGATCAGCCGCTGGGCCTGCCAGTAGTCAAGGCCAAGGGCGTCGGCCGCCTCGAACTGACCGCGCGGCAGGGCGGCAAGACCGCCCCGGATCACCTCGGCATTATAGGCGGCGGAAAAGAAGGTGACGAGGATCACCACGCGCAGGATCAGGTCGAACTGCACCTGCGGCGGCAGGAAGTATTGCAAGAGCAGGCTGGCGGTGAAGAGCATGGTGATCAGGGGCACGCCGCGGATGAATTCGATGAAGCCGACCGAAAGGGTGTGGATCAGGAACATGTTGGACTGCCGACCCAGGGCCAGAAGAATGCCGATGGGCAGCGAGATGGCGATGGAGGAGACGCCGATGACAAAGGACAAAAGGAAGCCGCCGAAGCGGTCGGATTCGACGGGGACCAGGCCAAAGGGCAGCAGGGCTTGCGCGGAGGCGGCGACAATGCCGCCGACCAGGAGCCACCACAGGCATGCCGCGACGATGCCGATCGCCGTAGCCAGGACCACACCAAGCCGGGCGTTGAGCAGGCTGTAGCATTGCGCCAGCAGCACGAACCCGGCAAGCGCCATGATCGGGGTCCACACCGATCCGCCCCAGAGCAGCCAGAAAGTCAGGAAGGGATACAGCAGCGACACCCAGATGAGGCGACCCGGCGCCTCGGTTCCGATGTAGAAGAGGCCGGTCATGCCCAGACTGCACAGCACGAACAGCCACGCCGGCATCTGCACCAATGCCAGCGCCAGGATGGTCAGCACGGCCACAGCGGCCAGCATGATCGCAGCCACGCGGCGGTTGTCGGAAAACAGGATCGGGGTCAGGGCGACGAACATCAGCGCCGCGGTCAACACCGGGCGCCAGTAAAGCTCGGGCGGGTAAAAGCCATAGATGAACTGATACCAGCGGGCGTGGATCATCGCCCAGCACGCGCCGCCGGCGTCAGGGCCGAAATTGGCGGCGATGCTGGCGCGGCATTCGTTCAGCGAATTGCCGTTCCACACGCCGTGGATCAGCCAAGGCAGCGAAAGCCACACCAGATAGGTGACCGCAGCCACGCCGAGCACCGTCAGACCGGCATTCAACCAGGAAGAGAACAAGTTCTCGCGGACCCATTTGACCGCGCCACGTTCGGTGACGGGCGGCAGCTGCGGCGGCAGCATGGCGGTGCGGATGAACGTGTCGGACATCTCAACGCTCCTTCAGTTTGACGGAGGTGTTGTAGGCGTTCATGATCGCCGAGACGATCAGGCTGATGCACAGATAGATCAGCATCATCAAGAGCATGCATTCAAGCTCTCGTCCGGTCTGGTTCAGCGTGATGCCGCCAAGGGTGCCGCGCAGGTCCAGATAGCTGACGGCAATGCCCAGCGAGGTGTCCTTGGTCAGGGACAGGAACTGCGAGATCATCGGTGGGATGATGACGCGCAAAGCCTGCGGCAGGATGATCAATGCCAAGGTGCGGCCGGGGCGCAGGCCAAGGGCAAACGCGGCCTCGGACTGGCCGCGCGAAATGGCCTGAATGCCGGAGCGGACGATTTCGGCGGTGACCGAAGCGTAGTAGAGGGTCAGCGCGATGGTCAGCGAGGTGAAAGCGTGCGCGACGTTGAGGCCGCCATGAAAATTGAAGCCTTCGAACACCGGGTATTCCAGATGAAACCCCATCAGGATCAGAACGGCGACGGTCGGCAAGAGCAGCAGAACCAAGCTTTTCCACCAGGTCACCGGCCGCACACCGGTCGCCTCTTGCACAACCTTGGCGCGGCGCAGAAGCACGCGGTTGACCCAGATCGACAGTCCGACCAGGATCAGGACGAAGATGGCCGAGGTGTTGAGCGACAGAAAGCTTGTTTCGATGCGTGGCAGCGGATGGTCCAAAAGCGGCAGCGGGATATTGGTGCCGCGATTGGTCACGGCGACCGAATCCCACAGCCACATATGCGCCTTGGCGGTGCCGTCGGCGATGGGTTTGAAATCGCGTGGGGTCGGCATGACCTCGGAAAACACCACATAGACCAGGATGATCCACAGGAGGAGCGGCACGTTGCGGAACATCTCGACATAAACACCGACCAGACGCGACACGATCCAGTTCTTGGACAGCCGCAGCACGCCCAGAAAGACGCCGAGGATGGTGGACAGGATGCAGCCCAGAAAGGCGACCAGAAGCGTGTTCAGAAGGCCGATGATGACGGCACGGCCATGGGTCATGTCGTTGTTGTAGGGGATCAGCTGCTGGTCGATGTCATAGCCAGCACGCCGCCACAGGAAGCTGAAGTCGATGTCCTTGCCCTTGAGCGCCAGATTGCTGCGGACGTTGTCGGCCAGCCAGCCCAGCACCAGCACGAACAGGATCAGCACGATCACCTGAATCGTGACCGCGCGATACCGCGTGTCATAGAGCAGCATTCCCAGCCGAAACCCTTGTTTCGGCGTCTCAACGGCCATCGCCATCTTTTCCCCCTGTCCTCGACCCGTCCGGCTTTTGCCGGTTATCTGCCCCGAAGGGGCCAGTCGGACAACGTTTGCACAATGCGCTTGCGAGATTTGAGACGGGCGCGCCGGTCAGGGCGCGCCCGCAGTCGGATCAGATCACCGGAACGGCGGCGAATATTGCAGACCGCCCTGGGTCCACAGCGCGTTCAGGCCACGGGCCAGACCGATCGGGGTCTTGGAACCGATATTGGCCTCGAAGATTTCGCCATAGTTGCCGTTGGCGGCGATGGCACGCTTGGCCCAGTCGTTGTCGAGACCGAGCATCTTGCCCATATCGCCTTCAAGGCCGAGCAGGCGCTTGACTTCCGGATCCTGGGTGGACTTGGCCACTTCCTCGATATTGGCCTTGGTGATGCCCTTTTCTTCGGCGGCAACGAGCGCGAAGTAGGTCCAGCGGACGATATCGCCCCACTGGTTGTCGCCATGGCGCACGACCGGGCCGAGCGGCTCTTTCGAGATGATCTCGGGCAGGATGATATAGTCGCCGGGATTGGGCAGGGTGGCGCGGCTGGCGGCAAGGCCCGACGCGTCGGTGGTGAAGGCGTCGCAGGCCCCGGCCAGGAACTGGCGCTGGGCTTCGGCGTCGTCGGCAACGGTGACCGGGGTGTACTTGATATTGTTGGACTTGAAATAGTCCGCCAGGTTCAGTTCGGTCGTGGTGCCGGTCTGAATGCAGATCGTGGCGCCGTCCAGTTCCTTGGCCGAAGACACGCCGAGCGTTTTCTTCACCATGAAGCCCTGACCGTCATAGTAGTTCACGGCGACGAAATCGAACTTGAGGTCGGTATCGCGCGAGAAGGTCCAGGTCGAGTTGCGGACCAGAAGGTCAACTTCACCCGAGGCGAGCGCGGTAAAGCGGGTCTCGCCAGTGGTGGGAATGTATTTCACCTTGCTCTGGTCGCCCAGAACGGCGGCGGCGACGGCTTTGCACAGATCGACGTCAAAGCCCTGATAGTTGCCGTTGGCATCTGGCGCGCCAAAGCCGGTCAGACCGGTGTTCGAACCGCAGTTCAGCACGCCGCGGGCCTTGACGTCATCGAGCGTCGTGGCGCTGGCTGCACCTGCCAAAAGGGCAGCGGCAGCAAGCGTCCCGAACAGTACAGATTTTTTCATGGATACCTCATCCTGTTGCTCCGCTTTTGCAAGCGGTTTGGTCAGCCGGGTTGTCCCGGCCCTCTCTTAGGGCTTCCCCAAAGTGGAGACAGTTTTGACTTATGCCAGCCCTACGTCAAGAACCGTTTCCGGACCCGGACATCCGGCTTCAATAGGGTGAAGAACGGGAGGAATCTTTGCCGATTTGGGCAAAACTGCACAAGAAGTGATCAGTTTGGCAAAGAGACCGACCAAAAAGCGGCGGCCTGGTGAAAGGCCTGGCGTTTGTGTTCCGTGAGGGCAGCAGCATCTTCGTCCTGCCCCCACAGCTCGGCCTGATAGCTTTCATCGATTCGGCTGATGGTCCAGGCCTCGGCAGGGTCAAGGCGGCCGCGGGTGACGGCAAAGGCCAGCACCAGCGAGCCCGACAGCATCACCAGATCATGAAAGGCCGCGATCTGGAACGGGGTCATGGCGGCGGTCAGGGCATGCAGACGGGCGGTCGAGGCCGGCGGCTGGGCGACGTGCATGACGCCAGCGGTGGATGTAAGGGGCGCCTGCAGCGCCGTCGCGGCCCAATCCAAGAGCGGGTCCCAGGCGGCGGATTGACGCGCGATCAGTTCGGCAGGGCCGGTGGCACGGTAGCACAGCAGGTCGGTCTCGCCATAGGCGGCAAGCAGGCCTACGACCTCGGCAAATTGCGGGGCGACCTTTTCCAGCGCAGAATTGGCGGCGCGGGTGTAGGGCATGGTCTCGGGACGAACCAGACCCTGCTGCGCCTGCCATTCGGCGGCAATGGCCTGCGCCATCGCCGCAGTCGGCACCACCAGCGGCTGCTTGCCCGGCGTCTTGGCCACGCGCGCATCCAGCTTGATGGCAAAGCCGCCGTCACACGCCTCGACTGTCACCGATTTCCAGAAGCGCTTGGGCTTCCAGGCGCTCACTTCGTATCCATGGACAGGTCCCCGAACGGATCGGCAGGCACGTCCTTTTCGTGCCAGTCGAGCATCGCCCAGGTTCGCGCCATGTGGTCGGGCAAGGGCGCGGTGAAGGTCATCATCTTCTTGGTGATCGGGTGTTCGACGCTGAGCATGCGGGCGTGCAGATGCATCTTGCGGCTGACATCGCCGCCGATATTGGCGCCCCAGCCGTCGCCCAGATTCTCGGCCCCGCCACCGCCATACTTGCTGTC
>JANXPK010000106.1 GCA_025357355.1 Rhodobacterales bacterium | reverse complement strand
GTTTCCAGCGGGCCTTTGCAATTTCCGAATTCGGGGTCAGCGCTTGGAGAACTGGAACGACCGGCGCGCCTTGCGCTTGCCGTACTTTTTCCGTTCCACGACGCGGCTGTCACGGGTCAGGAAACCCGCAGCCTTCAGCGCACCGCGCAAGGCGGGCTCATAAAGCTGCAGCGCCTTGCTGACGCCATGCTTGACCGCCCCCGCCTGCCCCGACAAACCGCCACCCTTGACCGTCGCCATCACGTCGAACTGGCCCTCGACATTGGCGACCGTAAAGGCCTGCGCCAGGATCATTTGCAGCACCGGGCGGGCGAAGTAGTCCTTCATCGCCTTGCCGTTGACCACAACCTTGCCCGAGCCCGGCTTGATCCAGACCCGCGCGATGGCGTTCTTGCGCTTGCCGGTCGCATAGGCGCGGCCCAGCTTGTCACGCACCGCAACCCGCACCGGGGCCGCCGCCTGAACCGGCGCCGCGGCACCCACGGCCGATTTCAGATCGTCCAAAGATTTGATGTCGGCCATGCTCATGCGCTCCGGGTGTTCTTCGGGTTCATCGCCGCCACGTCCAGGATGACGGGCTGCTGGGCTTCATGCGGATGGGCGGCACCGGCATAGACCCGCAGGTTGGTCATTTGCACCGCACCCAGCCGGTTGCGGCTGATCATGCGTTCCACCGCCTTTTCGACGACACGCTCAGGATGCGCGCCCTCCAGCACCTGCGCCGCCGTGCGCACCTTGATGCCGCCCGGATGGCCGGTGTGCCAGTAGTATTTCTTGTCGCGCCGCTTGTTGCCGGTCATCTGCACCTTGTCGGCATTGATGACGATGACATTGTCGCCCATGTCCATATGCGGCGTAAACGTCGGCTTGGTCTTGCCACGCAGGATCGAGGCGACGATGGTCGCGAGCCGCCCCAGAACCACGCCCTCAGCGTCGATCAGGATCCACTGCTTGTGGATATCCGCAGGCGTTGCGGTGAAGGTTTTCATTTTTAACCCTATCGGTGAAGGCAGAACCCCTGCCCGTGATCTTGGATGGCGGCTTATCGCTGAACGGCCCCTCATCGTCAAGAGCAGATGGAAACATTTAATAACGTGAAAACAACAAGGTATGATCAGAGGTATTATAATACCCCCATAATCGACGCCCTAGTCAACGCCAGGTCTCGACCCCGAACGGTCAATGCCCGCCCCTTCGAGCGGTTCTGACTGCAATGCGGCAGCGCCCGTCCCGCCGAACGTCAACGCTACTCCGGCGAGCCTCTCCAGGATCGCGTCGTCACTGGCCGCAAACACCACATCCAATGCCGCGGCCTCCAGCCCGGAAAACGTCAGCGCCTCGGTGATTGCCCGGGCGGTCTTGACCTCGGCTTCTTCGGCAACCCCGCTCAGCACCAACATCTGCCCCCGTCGTCCATCCGCATATTGCACCCCCGCCAGCCATGCCTGCGCCACACCGCCCAACACACCCGACAACGCCGCCAACGCCAGTGCCGGAACTGCCGGCGGCTCGAACCGCGCCACCTGGCTGGTCAGGGTTTCAGGCGCGGCCTGATCCAGCATCGTGGCAAGCCAGTCCATCGCCGCCCCGGGCAAAATCACCTCTGAGGCCGATCCCGACCCGAGGTTCAGCCCCAGGCCGAAGCCCTGCCCGGCCAACTGACCCGCGATCACCCGCCCCGGCAACACCGCATAGGGCAGGACCTGATCGGCAAAACCCGCCAGCCGCTCTTCGATGTCAAAGACCAGCAGGACCGGGCCGCTTTCAAGGTCATAGACGCGCGGGGTCAACGCTTCGCCTTTGGCCTCCGCTTCCAGCAGCACGAACAATTCCGCATCGGCCAGGCTGCGGTAGAACGCCATCGCCTCCGCCTCGCCGCCCGCAAGCAGGGCCGCATAGGCCGCATCCAGCACCGTTGTCATTTTGCCATCACCCGCGCCACGGCCCCCCGCAACTCTGGTATCAGATCGGTCTGGAACCACGGATTGCGCTTCAGCCAGCCGGTATTGCGCCACGACGGATGCGGCAAGGGGTAAATGCCGCGCGCCGCCTGCTCGCGCCACGCGGCAACCTGCGTGGCCACCGGTCCCGCGCCCAGATGCCAGCCCATCGCCGCCGCGCCCACCAGCAAGGTCAGCCGGACTTCGGGCAAACGGGCCAACACCCGCGCCCGCCAGGTCGCCGCACAAATCGTGGGCGGCGGCAGGTCGGCCCCTTTGGCGTCATAGCCCGGAAAGCAAAATGCCAAGGGTACGATCGCCACCCTGGCCCGGTCATAGAATTGATCGCGCGAAAGCCCGGTCCAGTCGCGCAAGCGGTCGCCCGAGGCATCGTCGAACGGCAGGCCAGAGGCATGCACCCGCGCGCCCGGCGCTTGCCCCGCAATCAACAGCCGCGCCCCGGCGTCGAACCAGACCACCGGGCGCGGCGCATGCGCTGTCGCGGTCGCGGCGAAACGAGCGGCGCACAGGGTACAGGCAGAGATTTCGCGGTGAAGGGCGGTCAGCGTCATTCATGGCCTCGGGGGCAGTTGCGGCAATCTAGGCGAGGCGGGAGAAAACCAGAAGGGGCGGCTGCCGTTACTTGGCGATTTGGTCCGAACCTCGGACCATGATCTTTATCGCTTGATCTCAGATGCTTACATTTTCTCATTAACCGGATTTTAGGGTTTGCCCAAGGGGTGTCCAAAGTTCCTAGGCACTGGCCAGCCGGTTGATAATATTCTGAATCGCCAAACTTGCCTGCCTTCCCTTCCCCGATAGGCCAAAGCCTGTCGGGGACGCGCACGACCGCCCGCGGGCGTGCGCGTTCCGCTCCCACCCGCGACCGGGCGCATCCCCTTCGGCACCAAAGCACCAGGCCACCATGCGCCGGACCTTCCGCTGCCTCGCCACAGGGGCCTCGACATGCAGCGCGGCAACACCGCTGTGCGATTGCGCGCCCGGCGTTGCCTACCCGCACGGCTGCAGATAAGTCAAAGCCAAGGTTTCGGGTGGCAGGCCAAGATATGTACCGCGTTTCGCGTTTTGTCAGAATTTTCGCCCGAGCCTTGCTGGCGGGCGTCGCGATCGCAACCCTTTGGGTCAACCTCAGCCCATCGCACTATTACGACGCTATCGAGCTGCGTCTGGTCGACCTGCCGCTGCCGTCCTGGATGGCGGCCTCGGCGCTGACGGTGACGCCGATGTCGCTGGTGTCGGACCTGCTGATGGCGCTGTTTCTGTTCTTCGTCGGCAAAGAGCTGTGGGAGGCTTTGGTGCTGGAACGCGGCGCTTTGGCGGGCCGGGCCAAGGCCTCGATGCCGCTGGGCGCGGTCATCGGCGGACTGATCGGGGCAGCGGCGGGCTGGCTGATCTGGTCGGCGCTGTTTGTTACGGCTGACGGGGCAAGCTTTGGCGTTGGTTGGACGGTGCCGCTCGGCTCGGATGTCGTGCTGTGCTATGTCTTTGGCCGACTGGTGTTTGGCAACAGCCATCCCGCACTGCATTTGCTGCTGCTGATCACCATCGCCTTTGACATTCTGGGCCTGCTCTTCACCGGTCTGGTCAATCCGGCAGCGGTGATGCAGCCGTGGTGGCTGCTCTTGAGTGCGACGGCCGTACTGGTGATCTGGTTCGGCTTTGGCCGCTTGGCGCGCGCCGATGCCACCGAGCTGTCGCACCGCCGCGCCGATGCGATCTGGCCCTATCTGGTGGCGGGTGCCCTGTGCTGGACCGGTGTCGCGCTGTCGGGTCTGCCCGCGACGCTGGGCCTGTTGCCGCTGATCCCGGTGATCCCCCATGCCGGCCGCAGCTTTGGCCTCTTCGCCGAGGCCGAGGCGTTTCTGGCCGACCCGTTGAACCGCATCGCGCATCTGATGGTGCGCCCGCTGCCCTGGGTCCTGTTTCTGTTCGGCCTGACCCGTGGCGGCGTCGATTTTGACGCGTTCGCCCCCACCACCGGCGCCGTTCTTGCGGCGCTGTGGATCGGCAAGCCGGTGGGGCTGGTGACCGGCGCCCTTGTGGCCGGGGGGATCACCGGACAGGTTCTGCCACGCGAGCTGCGCCTGGCCGATCTGATCGTGATCGCCATCCTGTCGGGCATCGGCTTTACCATCCCGGTCCTGGCCGTGGGCATCGCCATGCCCGGCGGTGTGGCCTCCGAGGCGGCGCGCCTTGGCCTCGCCCTCAGTCTGGCCGCCGGTCCGGTTGCGGTGCTGGTATCGCGTCTGATCCGGCGGTGATCCGCCGTTTGGACTGGACTGTTCAAAATTCCGACATAATGCCGCCCGAAACCTCCGGTATTGTTTCTGCGGGGGCGAGGTCTTAGTAAAGACTCATGGCCGTCAACCGGTCGTTAATGATAATAATATAGCCCAGCCAACAGGTCCGGGCCGCAGTCAGGCGTCAGCAGTGTCAAACGGATGTGCAGTGGTGCGGGGAACAGGGCGTCCATGATCGAATTCATGAATGTCAGCAAGTCCTTCTGGACCGGAACCCAGCGCAAGGTCATCCTTGACCGCGCGTCGTTCAAGGTCGAGCTTGGCAATTCGCTGGGCATTCTCGCCCGCAACGGCACCGGCAAGACCACGATCATCAACATGATGGCCGGGCTGGAAAAACCGGACGAGGGCAAGATCGTGCGCGCCTCACGCATCTCCTTTCCGCTCGGTTTCATGGGCGGCGTGGTGTCCAAGCACAGCGCCACCGAAAATTCCCGCTACATCGCCCAGCTTTACAGTCTGGACCCCGACTATATCGAAGGCTTTTGCCGCTGGCTCTGCGATATCGACGAATATTTCGACCGCCCGGTCGGCACCTATTCCTCAGGCATGCGGTCGCGCTTCAACTTCGCGCTGATGTTGGCGCTGGAGTTTGACATCTACCTGATCGACGAGGGCATGCCGTCCTCGACGGATGTCGAATTCAACCGCAAGGCCGGGGCGATCCTGCGCGACCGGCTGTCGCGCGCCACCATCATCATCGTCTCGCACCAGCCCAAGACGCTGGAGAAATTCTGCCGTTCGGCGGCTGTGCTGCGCAACGGTCAGCTTTACATGTTCGAAACCCTGGAAGAAGCGAAACAGCTTTATGACTATGAAACTCAAAGTTAGCCGTTTCCGCATCCGCAAGCCCGACCCCGTCGCCGCCGCCCAGCCGGTGGCTTCGCTCAAGACAACCCAGCAAACCATTCCCGACGACGCCTTCATGCCCGAGCCCGACGATGACGGCTTTGGCAACCAAAGCTTCCTGCCGCCCGAGCCACCCAAACCCGCCACGCCGACCCAGTCCGCCGAGGCCCCGGCACAAGAGATTGACGTGATCCGCCACGAAGGGTTGACCGGACGCCAGTTGCGCATGGCCCGCCGCCTGGCGCAAAAGCACGGCCTGCCCGCAACCTCTGATTTCGAAGCTGTTCGCCTGTTGCGCGCCAAAGGCATCGACCCCTTCCAGCGCTCCGCTCTGATGGAGCTGGTCTCGGGCGAGGGCGATGATGGTGACGACGATGGCACCGATGAGGCCACAACCGGTGGCTCACGCGCGCTCACCGTGCAACCCGACCGCCAAAAGCTGCCGCAAACCGTCAAACCCGCGCCATTGCCGTCCACCGAGGTTCGGGTCGAGGATGCCCATGTCGCCGAGGTCCGCCGCATCCAGGCCGACATCATCGCCCGCCGCCGCCGCAAACTTGCGCTGCTGTGGATGAAGATCGCCGTCTTCGTCTTGCTGCCGACTTTCGTTGCCGGTTGGTATTACACGTTTGTCGCCACCAAGATGTATTCGACCAAGACCCAGTTCGTCATCCAGCAGGCCACCGCGGCTTCGGCGATGGCCAGCATGTTCACCGGCACCACCTTCGCCACCTCGCAGGACAGCGTCGCCGTGCAGGGCTATCTGCAATCGCAGGACGTGATGGAGCTTCTGGACAAGGACGCGGGCTTTCGCGCCGAATTCTCCAACGCCAAGATCGACCCGATCCAGCGTCTGGCGCCGGACGCCAACAATAGTGCGGCCTATGCTTTGTTCATGCGCATGG
>JANXPK010000104.1 GCA_025357355.1 Rhodobacterales bacterium | reverse complement strand
GTCGGGATGGTCTCGTCCTTTGAGGCGGAGCTGTCCAAGATGCAGGACAGTCTGGTCTTCACCGGGCGCGAAGTGAACGCCCTGGCTGCAGGCTTCAGCGGCGGGTTGCGGCAGGCTTTTGACGGCGTGGTGTTTGACGGCATGAAACTGTCGGACGCGCTGAAAAGTGTCGCCAGCAGCATGTCTGAAACGGTGTTCAACACCGCCGTGAAGCCGGTACAAAGCGCGGTCGGCGGGTTTTTGGCCAACACTGTCAACTCGTTGCTCAGCAAGGCGATGCCGTTTGCCCAAGGCGGCGCCTTTTCCAGCGGGCGCGTCATGCCGTTCGCAAACGGCGGCATTGTATCGCAACCCACGAGCTTTCCGATGCGCGGTGGCACTGGATTGATGGGCGAAGCCGGACCGGAAGCGATCATGCCGCTGACGCGCGGCGCAGATGGCCGCCTGGGCGTACAGGCGGCAGGCGGATCGCGGCCAGTGACCGTGGTGATGAACATCACGACGCCCGACGTTCAGGGCTTCCAGCGCAGCCAGAGCCAGATTGCCGCCCAGGCGATCCGCGTGCTGGCCGCAGGCCAACGCAACAGGTGAGGATAGCATGAACTTTCACGAAGCAAGATATCCGACCAGTCTGAGCTTTGGCTCTTCGGGTGGACCGGAGCGGCGGACCGAGATTGTCACGCTGACCAATGGTTTCGAAGAGCGCAACACGCCTTGGGAACATTCGCGGCGCCATTTTGACGCTGGCGCCGGTCTGCGTTCGCTGGATGACATCGAAACGCTGATTTCGTTCTTCGAGGCGCGCCGCGGCCAATTGTACGGATTTCGCTGGAAAGACTGGTCAGACTTCAAATCCTGCGCCCCGTCAAAAGATATGGGGCCGACGGATCAGGAGATTGGCCGGGGTGACGGTAGGAACCGGGTTTTCCAGCTGGTGAAGGCCTATTCTTCGGGTGAACAGATATATGTCAGACCCATTCAGAAGCCCGTCTTGGGGTCGGTTCGCGTCGCCCTGGAAGGTGACCCGAAGGTAGACACGTTGGAATACAACGTCGACACCGCAACCGGATTGATCACGTTCGTCACCCCGCCCGACATCGACGTTCGGGTGACCGCGGGGTTCGAGTTTGATGTCCCGGTACGGTTTGATACCGACCGGATCAGCACGTCCATGGCAACCTTCAGGGCTGGGGAAGTTCCGGCCGTCCCAGTGATCGAAGTGAGGTTGTGATGTCGGGAAAAGACGATCTGATTTCGCATTTGCAAACCGGGGCGACCACAACCTGTCGCGCTTGGTCGGTCACCCGCAAGGACGGGCCGATCCTGGGTTTCACCGACCATGATCTGGATCTGGAATTTGAAGGGGTCACTTTCAAGGCGAATAGCGGCATGACCGCAGGCGCGCTGGTGCAAAGTTCTGGCATGTCGGTGGACAACACAGAGGTCGTCGGCGCCCTGAGTGACGCATCCATCACCGAAGTTGACATCGCAGCCGGGCGTTACGACGGCGCCCAAGTGACGACTTGGCTGGTGAACTGGGCCGATGTTGCGCAGCGATCGATCCGGTTTCGCGGAACCTTTGGCCAGATCAAACGGTCGAATGGGGCTTTCACGGTTGAACTTCGCGGCCTGACGGATGCGCTGAACCGAAGCGCGGGGCGGGTCTATCAGGCAAATTGCCCCGCGGTTCTCGGAGACGGCGAGTGCAAGTTCGATCTGACCCAGCCTGGGTTCTTTGTTGAAAGCACTGTCAAGTCCTTTGGCACAGGTGGGGTGTATTTCATCCCATCGCAGCCGTCATTTTCCGATGGCTGGTTTGAAAGGGGCAGGGTCGTCGTGTTGTCCGGCAGGGCAATGGGATTGAACGGCGTCGTCAAGTTCGATGCAGAAAATGCTGGCCTGCGGCGCATAGAAATGTGGGTGGATTTTGACTTGACGCCCGAAGCTGGAGACGAAATCCGCATCGAGGCGGGCTGCAACAAGCTGGCTGATTCCTGCCGGACCAAGTTCAACAACTTTCTGAATTTCCGGGGGTTTCCGAATATTCCCGGTGAGGACTGGTTCGCGTCTTACCCGGTTTCAACTCAGATCAACAACGGGGGCAGCCGGGTAACATGATCAGCCGAAGCGACATTGTGGCCGAGGCACGACGCTGGATCGACACACCCTACCGACACCAGGGATCAACGATTGGCGCCGGTGCCGATTGTCTGGGTCTGGTGCGCGGGGTCTGGCGAAGACTGCTCGGTCAAGAGCCCGAACCCATTCCGGCCTACACGGAGGATTGGAGCGAACCGAACCGGGACGAGGCCTTGCTGGCTGCGGCATTTCGATGCCTTGTGCCGAAAGACATCAACTCTGCCGATATCGGTGATGTCCTCGTCTTCCGGATGCGGCGCAACAGCATTGCCAAACATCTGGGCATCGCAGCTGATTGCATCGCGGGGCCCACCTTCATCCATGCCTATTCTGGCCACGGCGTGGTCGAAACTCATCTTTCCCGGCCGTGGACACGTAGAATCGCGGGCAGGTTTGAATTTCCGCTTGGGGTGAAATAATGGCAACTATCCTTCTCGCCGCGGCAGGTGCCGCCCTCGGCTCTGGCTTCGGAGGCACTGTCCTCGGCCTTTCAGGAGCTGTTATTGGGCGCGCCGTGGGCGCAACTATCGGGCACTCGATTGACCAAAGGATCTTGGGTTCTGGCTCTGACGCGGTTCAGGTCGGAAAGATCGACCGCTTCCACCTTTCAAGCGTTGGCTATGGCACACCGGTTCAAGACATCTGGGGGCGCATGCGCGTTGCGGGTCAGGTTATCTGGGCCTCTCAATTTGCAGAAACCAGACGCACCGCAGGTGGCGGCAAAGGTGCGCCGCGACCGGTGACGACAACATTTTCATACAGTGTCAGCCTGGCCATTGCACTGTGCCGGGGAGAGGCGCTTCGCGTCGGTCGAATTTGGGCTGACGGCGTTGAAATTCCGCTCAACAGTATTAACTTCCAATTCTATCCAGGGAGCGAAGATCAACTTCCCGACCCCAAAATCGAGGCGGTTGAAGGTGCTGGAATGGCGCCCAGCTATCGTGGAATTTGCTATGTTGTCATTGAAAACCTTCCACTTGAGCAGTTTGGGAATCGGGTTCCGCAGTTCTCATTCGAGACAATCCGCCGCGCTGCGGGTAGCGTCGCCGAGGACTATTATGATTTGCCAAGATCAATCAATGCCGTAGCACTGATACCCGGATCTGGCGAATATTCGCTTGCAACTTCGCCGGTGTATTTCAATCTTGGCCCGGGTCTCAATCAGTCAGCAGATGTCCATTCGATCCAGGGCACAACCGATTTTCAGACATCGTTGCACCAATTGGACGAGGAGCTGCCGAATTGCCGTTCGGTTTCATTGGTTGTAAGTTGGTTCGGTAGTGACCTGAGATGCAACAGTTGCATCATCCAGCCTAAGGTTGAACAGAACTTGCTTGATCCGGTGGGAATGCCCTGGATCGTATCTGGGACCGCCCGATCAAACGCAGCGGTTGTTCCAGTTCTGGACGGAAGACCGGTCTACGGCGGCACGCCGTCTGACAAATCGGTCATTGAGGCCATCATTGCCATCCGTCAGACTGGCAAAGAAGTGATGTTCTATCCCTTCATCTTGATGGACCAAGTGGATGGAAACACACTTCCCGATCCCTGGTCCGACGCCACCAATCAACCGGCATTGCCTTGGCGCGGGCGGATTACCCTGCCGCGCGCCCCAGGCCAGTCTGGCAGCACCGACCAGATGACAGACGCAGGTAATCAAGTGGCGGCATTCTTGGGCACAGCAGACCCCTCACAATTCTTCGCATCGACAGACACTGTCGGGTTTTCAGACCCGATGCATTGGGGATATCGGCGATTTATCCTGCACTATGCACATCTTTGTGCTTTGGCTGGCGGTGTTGATGCATTCTGTATTGGCTCAGAGCTGCGCGGCATGACGCAGATTCGATCGTCGTATAATGTGTTTCCGATGGTTGACGCACTTCGCATTTTAGCCGCGGAAGTCAAAAGCATCCTTGGAAGCGAAACAAAAATTTCCTATGCCGCAGATTGGTCAGAGTATTTTGGCGTGCATGACAACGGCGATGTGTTTTTCAATCTTGACGATTTGTGGAGTGACGCAAACATAGACTTTGTTGGGATTGACAACTACATGCCGATTTCGGATTGGCGAGGCGCCCAGAGCAATTTGGATCAAAATTGGGATTCAATTTACAATCTTGATTATTTGATGGCAAATATTGCGGGTGGTGAGGGTTACGATTGGTATTACGACTCGCAGGAGGGCGAACTCAATCAGACGCGGCTGCCCATCCTGGACACCGAATACGGAGAGGATTGGGTGTTTCGATATAAAGACCTTCGGAGTTGGTGGTCGAACGATCATCATGAAAGATTGAGTGGAATCCGGGGTTCGGTAGCAACAGGTTGGATACCAGGAATGAAGCCGATCAGGTTCACTGAATATGGCTGTGCCGCTTTGGACAAGGCATCAAATCAACCTAATAAGTTCATTGACGTCAAGTCCTCAGAATCGTCGTTGCCGCGTGCGTCAAACGGCAGCCGCGATGACTACATTCAAATGCAATACTTCCGCGCGATGGCCAAATACTGGGAAGATGAGGCCCACAATCCGGGTGCCACACTTTACAACGGAAAAATGGTGGATTTCGAGCACTGCCACGCTTGGGCATGGGACGCGCGTCCGTTTCCTGACTTCCCCGGAAATACAACGCTTTGGAGTGACGGAGTAAACTACCAGCTTGGGCATTGGCTCAACGGTCGGTCTTCAAATCAACCGTTAGCTTCCGTTGCCGCTGAAATTTGTGCGTCTGCCGGGTTGACAACTGAAATCGACATCAGCAAGGTCTATGGTGTACTGCGCGGCTTCGTCGGGGATGATAGCGAGACAGCGCGTGCAAAACTGCAGTCCCTTTCGTTAGCGTTCGGTTTCGACGTCGGAGAGAGTGACGGCGCCCTTAGATTCTTCATGCGAGATGGGGAAGCCGTGCAGTTTCTCGAGGAAGGGGGCCTGGCTCTAAGAAGCGGCTTTGGAATTGCTGTGGAGCGCTCTCGAGCGCCTGAAACTGAAGCAATTGGGCGTGTCCGCCTGACCTTCGTCGAGGCAGAAAGCAACTATGAGGTGGTTTCGGCCGAGGCAGTCTTTCCGACGGATGCGCTTAAGAACGCGGCGGAAACAGAATTGCCGATCCTATTGTCGGAATCGGAGGCTGCGGCTGTTGTGGAACGCTCGCTCGCGGAAACCCGGCTTTCGTTGGACACAATTTCATTTTCGCTTCCGAAGTCGATGCTTGGACTGAAAGCGGGCGACGTAACCTCGCTGTCGGGAGTCCAATATCGGATAAA
>JANXPK010000039.1 GCA_025357355.1 Rhodobacterales bacterium | reverse complement strand
CGAGGGGGCGGTCGGGCATTGCCCGGCGCTGCGCTTGATTCCGGGCAGGAAGAAGATTGGGTTCGATCTGAAATTATCTCGCCTTAGCGCAACGCCGCGTCGACAAAGGCGTTGGTGTAGGTCCGCGACAGGTCGATTGTCGCCGGGCTGACGCCATCCATAAACCCCGACAGCACAGCCAGCACGTTTTCCGGGCCGCCTTCCGGCATCCGGCCATCGGGTGTGAACATGGCTTTACCCTCGGTCAGGGCTTGCACATACATCGCCCGGTCGCCGGCGAAGAAATCCGTCGGGACGTGGTCGGCGATGGCGGAAGCGTCATGGCTTGCAATATAGCGCAGGGTGCGCACGAACGCATTGGCCAGCTTTTGCACCGTATCGGGATGGGCTGCGACCCATCCGCTGTCCATGTAAAGACCGGCCGCCGGGTAAAGTCCGCCCAAGGCCGCTTTGGTGCCCGCGACCGTACGCAGATCCACCAGCACCCGCGCATCGCCGGAGGCCAAGAGGCGTGAGACTGTCGGCTCGGTCGTCATCGCAGCTTGTACGTGATCGTTCCGCAAGGCGGCGATCAGCGTGTCACCGGCACCGACCGGCACCGGGGTCACGTCCCGCATCCGCAAGCCGGACCGCAGCAGCAGGTATTCGGTCAGAAAGTCGGTGGACGAGCCAAGTCCGGTGATACCCAGCCGCAATCCGCGCAGATCGGCGACAGAGTGTACTTCGGGATGGCGGGTGGAGACCAGTTCCACCTCGCCGGGGGCAAGACTGAACTGCACGACGGATTGGGTATACTTGCCAAGTGCTTGCAGCTGAATGTTGTGGTCGTAAAACCCGATGACGCCCTGCACCGCACCGGCCAGCATTTCGTCCGCCGCTTCGGCCCCGGCAGGTTCGGACAGAATTTCGACATCCAGTCCCTCGTCGGTGAGATAGCCGAGATTTCGGGCCAGGATCAGCGGCAGATAGATCTGCTTTTCGATGCCGCCGACCATGAGCGCCACGCGCTCTGCCTGCGCCGCAAATGGCAACAAGGCAACCGTCGCGCAGGCAAGCAGGCGCAATGCTGGGCGGAAAACCTTTCGCGACATGGACAAGATCCTGCTGAAGGGCTGCCCCAGAGCCGCAACATGGACCCTGGCCGCTCTCGCGTCGAGACGGATGGCGGAGGAGCGGGTGCAAGGGGCCACAACGCGCCGCCCCTTGCCTTGATCTGCCTTTTCGCGCCGGATTTAGTTGACGCCTTCCAGCTTTTTCGCCGCGTCCACAAACTGGCTGGTGAAGGTCTTGGACAGATCCGCCGTGCCCTTGATCTTGCCTGCCGCCATTTCGATGTCGAACACCGTCTTGGGGCCGCTTTCCGGCATGGTGCCGGCGCCGGCAATGTTGAACTGACCCCAGTCGGCCGTCAGCGCCGCGATGTATTCATCCTTCGAGGTCAGCTGGTTGGACACAAAGTCCGCCGGCATCGCGTTGGCAACATCGGCGGCGGTATGGGTGCGCATCCAGACCAGCGTCGCCACCAGCGCATTCACGACGGCTTGGGTTTCCTTCGGGTGGGCCGCCACCCAGTCAGAGTTGGCCAGCACCGAGGCCGCCGGATAAGCGCCGCCCAGCCATTTGTTCACGCCGTCGGCGGTGGCCAGGTCAATGGCCGGGTAACCGACGTCCAGCTTTTCAATCGCGTTG
>JANXPK010000029.1 GCA_025357355.1 Rhodobacterales bacterium | reverse complement strand
CTGCGGCTGCTCCATCGTCGGCGGCGTCAACCCCCAGCGCGCCGCCACCGCATGGGCCTCGGTAATCCTTTGCCCCGACCATTCCGAAGTGCCCCAGTACAGCACCTTGCCTTGCAAGATCAGGTTGTGCATCGCCCGCACGGTTTCCTCGACGGGGGTGTCGATGTCGGGGCGATGGCAGAAATAAAGGTCGAGGTGATCGACCCGCAGCCGTTTCAGCGCCGCATGGCAGGCCTCGGTCACATGCTTGGCCGACAAGCCCCTTTGCGTGGGTTTCGACCCGCCCCAGAACACCTTCGACGATACGATGAAACTATCCCGCGACCAGCCCAGTTCGGCAATCGCCTGCCCCATGACCAATTCCGACCGACCCTGCTCATAGCCCTCGGCATTGTCGAAAAAGTTGATCCCCGCGTCATAGGCGGCTGTCAGCATTTCCTTGGCGGGCGCCACATCCACCTGTTTGGCGAAGGTCACCCAGGAGCCATAGGAGAACTCCGACACCTTCAGCCCCGATCTGCCCAAGCGACGATATTCCATGATCTTCTCCCTGATGTTCGCCCAAGTCGTACTGCGGATCTGGGAAGGATGATATCCCCGCAAGAGATGAGATCTAGTTGTCCCCAACTGACATTCCGGTCCGGACCTCGGGCAACACCGGCTGCGGACTGAAAATGGTCCGAACCTCGGACCTGGCGTGTTTTATTTCCATTTCAATGCGTTATGATTTTGAATTAACCGGATTTCAATCTTTTGGCATTGAATATTCCGGAATTTCACGGAAGCAGTTCTTGTTGCAACATCCCGGGAATGTGAAAGGTCGTTCCGCAAATCGCGGGCGCCACGCCCGAACCGGCGCCAGAAACTCCAGCGGTTGCCGGCCCATCCGGGTCGCAACGCGCAGACTGCACTTGCGGTGCGGTCTGCGGCTCTTTCAGTTCGCTTGATAGATCGCCGCCACCCGCGCCACGGCAGCTTCCGGCGTCATCTCCTCCGAGACGCCCGTCCGCCGCGAGGTCACCTCGACCACCCCATTGGCCAGCCCGCGCGGCCCGACCGTGATCCGCCATGGCAGCCCGATCAAATCCATCGTGGCGAACTTCGCCCCGGCCCGTTCGTCCCGGTCATCGTACAGTGCCTCCAGCCCGCACAGCGACAGCGCCTTGTACAGCCCCTCGCAGGCCGCATCCGCCGCTACATCGCCCTGCTTGAGGTTGACGATCCCCACCGGGAACGGCGTCACCCCCTCAGGCCAGATGATGCCCTTGTCGTCATGCGAGGCCTCGATGATCGCCCCCAACAGACGCGACACGCCAATACCGTGCGAGCCCATCTCGACCGGCACCTTTTCGCCCTTGTCGTTCACCACCAATGCCCCCATCGCGGCCGAATACATGGTGCCAAAGTAAAAGATCTGCCCGACCTCGATGCCGCGCCCAACCTTGCGATGCGCCTCGGGCACAGTGTCGAACACCGCAGCGTCGTGGGTCTCGTCGGTGCGGGCGTACAAAGTGGTGAACTCGCGGCACACCTCGGCAACCTGCGCCCGGTTGCCATAGTCAATCGCGCGCGACCCCAGTTTCAGCGCCGTCACGCGGTCGTCATAGAACACCTCTGACTCGCCGGTCTGCGCCAGCACCAGAAACTCGTGGGTGTTGTCGCCACCAATGGGGCCAGAGGCCGCCCGCATCGGGATCGCTGTCAGCCCCATCCGCTCATAGGTTCGCAGATAGCTGACCATATGCCGGTTGTAGGCGTGCAGCGCCGCGTCCTGGTCGATGTCGAAATTGTAGCCGTCCTTCATCAGGAACTCGCGGCCCCGCATGACGCCGAACCGGGGCCGCATCTCGTCACGGAACTTCCACTGGATGTGGTACAGCGTCAGCGGCAGGCTTTTATAGCTGGTGACATGGGCGCGGAAAATGTCGGTGATCATCTCTTCGTTGGTCGGGCCATACAGCAGTTCCCGCCCGCCGCGATCCTTGATCCGCAGCATCTCCTCGCCATAGTCGTCATAGCGCCCGGACTCGCGCCACAGGTCCGCAGATTGCAAAGTGGGCATCAGCAGCGGGATATGGCCCGCACGCTCCTGCTCCTCGTTCACGATCTGCTCGATCCGCCGCAAGACGCGCAGGCCCAGCGGCAGCCACGAATAGATCCCCGCCGCCTGCTGCTTGATCATCCCCGCCCGCAGCATGTAGCGGTGCGAGACGATCTGCGCCTCGGCGGGGTTTTCCTTGAGAACGGGCAGAAAATAGCGGGTCAGACGCATGGCTTGTCTCCAGGGGTTCGCCCGTTCCTAGCGGGTCGCGCCGGGGCAGGCAAGCGGCGGCGCTTTGACCTGGCGACGGTTAAGGGTTTTTCAGTGAATCGGGTTCAGGTTGCAGGCGTCGGTAATCAACAACGGGTGTTCATTGTGAAGCAGCGTCGTGCTCCCCTTTTCAAACATGCAAGGATCGGCACACGCCTGAACCTGGCCTCGACCCTAGCAGTGCTGGTCCTGTTGGCTGTCGGCGGTTTTGGCGCCTATGGCCTGAGGCAAAGCGATCAGGGCCTGTCAGGGTCGATCACCGCCACCACCGCCGTCCTGAACCAGCAGCGCGGCGACATGATGCATGACGCGCTGCGCGCCGATGTGCTTTACGCGGTCGAAACCGGCCCCGAAGGCGATCAGGCTGCCCGCGATCAGATCACCGCCGACTTGGCCGATCACATCAAGATCTTCCAGACCTGCATCGACACTCTGCGCGCCCTGCCGCTTGATCCCGAGGTGCGGGCTGCGCTTGAAAAGACCCTGCCGCTGATCGCGGCCTATTTCGCCTCGGCCCGGGACACCTCGGCTGCTGCCCTGACTGATAGCGCCCGGGGCAAAGCCAGGCTGCCGGCCTTTATTGCAACCTTTTCGCAACTGGAAACCGCGCTGGGCGCAATGGGCGACCTGATCGAAGCCCGCGGAAACGCCGCGGGAGACGCCGCACAACGGGCCAACGCCTGGCTCTTGAAATTGTTGGTGGGTGTCTCGGTTCTGGCCACGGCGGTGCTGTTCCTCGTCAACTGGCTGATCGCGCGTGGCATCACCCGGCCGCTCAGCCGAGTGCGCGCCGACATCATCAAGCTGGCCTCTGGTCAGTTCAATGACCGTCTGCTGGCCTTCGATCGGGTTTCCGACCGCGTCGACGAAGTCAGCGAAATGGCGGCGTCCGTTGGCCTGTTGCAGGAAAAACTGCTTGCTGCCCATGAGGCGGAGAACGAGCGAGTCCATGGCGCACAGCAGCACGTTGTGGTCGCGCTCAGCAAGGGGTTGGAAAATCTGTCGTCGGGCGATCTGACCCTGACGTTCGACGAGCCCTTCCCCGAAGAGTACGAACCGCTGCGCCACAACTACAACAAGACGATCGAACAACTCAACCAGACGATTTCGCAGGTCATCGCCAGTGCGGGCACCATCCGCCATCAGGCGCAGGACATCAGCCAGGCGACGCAAGAGCTGTCGCACCGCACCGAGAATCAGGCGGCGGCACTGGAAGAGACCGCCGCTGCGCTGGACGAACTAACCGCCAGCGTCAAGTCGGCCGCAACCAGTGCTCGCCAGGTCGAAGGGATCGTGATCTCCGCCCGGCAAGAGGCGGAGGACAGCGGCAAGGTGGTGACTTCTGCGGTCGACGCCATGCATGGCATCGAAAAGTCCGCCGACCAGATTTCGCGCATCATCAGCGTGATTGACGACATCGCCTTTCAGACCAACCTGCTGGCGCTGAACGCCGGGGTCGAGGCGGCGCGCGCCGGCGACGCCGGTCGCGGCTTTGCCGTCGTGGCATCCGAGGTGCGGGCGCTGGCGCAGCGCTCGTCGGACGCCTCCAAGGAAATCAAGGCATTGATCAGCGCCAGTACCACGCTGGTTGGTCGCGGGGTGCAGGCCGTGGGTAGCGCCGGGCGTGCGTTGACCTCGATGGTCGACCGCGTCACCCAAATCTCGGGTCTGGTGTCCGGCATTGCCAGTGGTGCCGCCGAACAATCCACCGCCCTGGGAGAGGTGAACATCGGGGTGACACAACTGGACCAGGTCGCGCAACGGAATGCAGCCATGGTCGAACAATCAATGACCACGACGCAGTCGCTGCACAAGGAATCGGTGGGTCTCGATGCTTTGATCGCCAAGTTCACGACCGTCTCTGAAGCGACGCCCGCACATGGCGAGGCTACCCCTTCCCGACGCCGCGCCGCCGCCTGACCCTGACCGACGCAACAATGCTGCAACGCAGGAACGCGGGTTGCCGACCAAACCCGGCGGCCCGCCACCCTTTGACCGACAGAATCTTCCGGTCCGACCTTGCGTCGGCCTATGTCGCGGCAACATAGCGTAGACACGTAAAGACTGGCCGCGCGACGGCCTGCGAAAGGATTTCGAAAGGCGCAGTTGAGACCCCACAGTCATCCTGTATTCAACCAGGGATGGTTCCGGCAACCCGCAAAATTGCAGTTACTGGTGGGAGAGCGGTTTCCCGAAGCCGTCAATCGTCCGCTTCGGGCGCAGAAAAACGCCCGCCCAAACCCCGCTTGACGCCGCAACCCCCAGACACCCAGCCGCGCGACAAACCTTACCGCGCGAAAGCCGCTCCCCGATCCGGCCGGTCGAGCGGTCATCCCCGGCCAGCGCAATCTTCAGCTCCCACCTTGCATCAGGCCACCTTCGGGGCAATATCGCGCTGGTAACCGCAAAGGGCCCACGCATGGCATTGCCGCTCCACATCCAGACCCGCAGCTGGGGCATCGCGGCCATCCTGTTCTTCGTGGCGCTGTGGTACCTTGGCTCGGTCATGCTGCCGTTTCTGGTGGCCGGTGCGGTCGCCTATTTCCTCGACCCCGTTGCCGACCGGCTGGAACGGACGGGCCTTAGCCGCGCCGCCGCAACCGCCCTCATCACGCTGGCGGTGGTCCTGATTGTGGCGCTTTTGGTGTTGGCCGTCATTCCGCTGCTGATCCAGCAATTGACCGCGCTGATCAATGCCGCCCCCGTCCTCGCTGCCCGGCTCGAGGCGTTTGTCATCGCCCGGTTCCCCGATCTGACCGACAGCACCTCGGTCGCACGCCAGACCCTCGCCCAGATCGCCAGCGCCATTCAGGCCCGCGGCGGCGCGCTGGCGCAGGGACTGATCACCTCGGTGCTGGGCCTGGTCGGCTGGCTCTTCTTCATCATCATCGTGCCAGTGGTGGCGTTTTATCTGTTGATGGACTGGGACCATATGATCGCCCGCATCGACGATCTCTTGCCGCGCGACCATGCCCCGGTCATCCGCAGACTGGCGCACGAGATTGACGCGGTGCTGGCCGGCTTCGTGCGCGGCCAAGTCAGCGTCTGCCTGACGCTGGCGGTCTACTATGCCACCGCCCTGATGCTGGCGGGCCTCGACTTCGGCCTGATCGTCGGCACGTTGGCTGGTGCGCTGACGGTGATCCCCTTTGTCGGCGCCCTGATCGGCGGCAGCCTTGGCCTCAGCCTCGCACTTTATCAATTCTGGGGCGACTGGCTGCATATCGGCCTGATCGTCGCCATCTTCGCCCTGGGCCAGTTTCTGGAGGGTAATTTCCTGACCCCGCGCCTGGTCGGCAAATCCGTCGGCCTGCATCCGGTCTGGCTGATGCTGGCTTTGTCGGTCTTTGGCACGCTCTTCGGCTTTGCGGGGTTGCTGATCGCGGTGCCGATGGCCGCGACGCTGGGCGTGCTGACGCGGTTTGCGCTGGAACGGTACCGCCAAAGCCCGCTGTTCCTTGGCCTCGGCAACGACGGACCGCCCGAATGACCGGCCAGCTTGCCTTCTCGCTGCCCGTGGTCGCAGCCTTCCGGCGGGAGGATTTTTGCGCCGCCCCCAGCAATGCCGCCGCCCTCGCGGCTGTCCTTGACCCCGGGGTCCCCCGCCTGTTGCTGCTTGGTCCGCAGGGCGCCGGCAAAAGCCACCTCGCCCAGATCTGGACCACCGCGAACGAGGCCGAACTTCTGCCGCTCGCCGCCCTGCCCGCCCGCATGCCCACGTTGTCGCCGCACGCCCGCATCGCCATCGACGACGCAGGCGCCCTCCCGCGCGACGAAGTGGCGCTCTTTCACCTCTGCAACCTCGTGGCCGGGTCGGGCCGCCTGCTTTTGACTGCCACCACCCCGCCGCGCGACTGGGGTCTTGGCCTGCCTGACCTGCTGAGCCGCCTGCAAGCCCTGCCCATAGCCCGCCTTGGCCTGCCCGATGACGCCCTGTTGTCGGCGGTGCTGGTCAAACTCTTCGCCGATCGCCAGGTCACCGTGCCAGCCAACCTGATCCAGTATCTGGTGTCGCGCATGGAACGCTCGATTGACGCCGCCCGCAGCCTGGTCGCCGACCTCGACGCCAGCGCACTGGCCCAGGCCCGCCCGATCTCCCGTTCGCTCGCCGCCGAGTTGCTTGATCACCAATTCGACCTGCCGCTTGACTAACTCTGATCAATTGTCCCTAAGTGCCCCACGACCGGTGTGGGCGAGGTGACCCTCTCACGGCGACGCTGGACACGCGTGCAGCGCAGTGAAACAGTTCGCCAAACCGTCACAATCAACCGCCATAACCATCAGATGACCCAAGCCGACTTCCTCAAGGCCCGCTTTGCCGACCCCGTCGCCCTGCCCCCGGCCGAATGCCGCGGCCCTCGCCGGTTTTTCAACCGCGAGCTCAGCTGGCTCGCCTTCAACTGGCGCGTGCTTGAAGAAGCGTCCAACCCCGGCGTGCCGCTGTTGGAACGCCTGCGCTTTCTCTCGATCTCGGCCACCAACCTCGACGAGTTCTACACTGTCCGCGTCGCCGGTCTGCGCGCCCAGGTCCGCAACGGCAACGCCCCGCCATCCGACGACGGCCGCAGCCCGTCCGGGCAACTGGGACTGATCCGCGCCGAGGCCCGCCGCCTCATGCAGACCCAGCAGTCGGTGTTCAACAAATTGAAGCGCGAGATGGAGGCAGAGCATATCACCCTGCTCACCCGCTCCAAACTGACCTCGCGCGATCTGAAATTCCTTGAGGAAAACTTCGTCGAAAAGGTTTTCCCGGTGCTGTCGCCCTTGGCCATCGACCACCCGTTCCCCTTCATTGCCAACACCGGCTTTACCCTGGCGCTGGAACTGGAACGCGTCAGCGAC
>JANXPK010000025.1 GCA_025357355.1 Rhodobacterales bacterium | reverse complement strand
ATTTCCATGTCGGGTTCTTCGGATAGCGCATTGAATATACGCTCGAATACCCCCGCCCGCCCCCAATCCCTGAACCGCCGGTAGACCGTGTTCCACTTGCCAAACTCGCCGGGAAGATCGCGCCACTGCGCCCCCGTCCGGACGATCCAGAACACGCCCTCCAGGAACAACCGCCCGTCCCCACCCGTCCGACCGGGATCAGAACGTTTCATCAGCCAGTACGGCTCAATCCTCGACCACTGGCGATCCGTGATGATGTAGCGTTCAATCGGCATGCAAACCTCCCACTTGGGAAGCTTGAATCGGAAATCACAGCCCTTGGGATTCCTGATACTCAATGGGCCCTAGATCGTTCATGGGAAAATCTCCGTGCGGAAGCGCTGGCGGTTCACGCCATCGCCGCCCGATCGCGAGGGCAGCGCGTCAAAAGCGGGTCGGTCCGGGGAACGTTGTCCCAGGGCCGACCCTGTTTGCATGGTTCAGCGGTAGCCCGCGCCAGCACCCGCCGCCGTAGCGGCGATGTTGGACTTGTCCACCACACCAGGCCCGGTCAGCACCGGGCCGGTCGCAAGCGCCAGGCCGTAGTTGACGAATGCGTCCGACATCGTGACCGCCAGGAAGCCTTGCAGCCACGGCTGCTGGTCGATGGCGAAAAGCTGTGTGCCCGCTTTGATGCGGTCAAGCCCGGTGCCGTCCATGTCGAATGACGCGAGTTGCACTTTGCCGGTCATGCTGGCTTGCTCGATGCCGGTGGCCGCAGAATTGGCGTCGCCGGCCGAGATGGTGATGACGCCATTGATCGTCGGATCCCTGATCAGCGTCGCCTTGATCGCTTCTGCTACCGCCGTCGGGTCACCGAAGGCCGAAGCGGGCAACGGCAGTTCGGTCGACTTGCCACCTTCCTTGGTGATGCCGTCCGACACGCCCTTGCAGCGGTCTTCAAGGTTCTGCGCGCCCGGAACCGTGTTGACGCAGATCACGTTCTTGAAGCTGTGCGCGCCGAAGTAGTCGCCTGCGGCAAGACCGGCAGGATATTCCTCACTGCCGATGTAGTTGATCGCACCCAGTTCCTTGGCTTGTCGCCGCCGCCCGAGTTGTAAAGCATGACCGGGATGCCCGCCGCCTGAGCCGCGTTGATCGCCTCGTCTTCGGAATCCGCGACCCAATCAGGCACCGCGATGACGCTGGCGTGCTGAGTGATCGCGGTGCGAACCAGGTTTGCCACATCGCCGCCGATGTTGTCATAGTTCTGCAACAGCAGTTAGTTGACGGTGCCGCCATGGGCCTTGACGACCAAAGTGCCATCGTCGATGCCCTTCTTGACCTTGGCAAAGAACGGATCGTCCGCTTTTCCGCTGACCACAGCAATCGTCACGCCGTCCGCCAGCGCCACCGTTGCACCGAACGCAAGCGCGCTCGTCAGCGCCAGCGTCATGAATTTCCTCGTCTTCATGGTTTACTCTCCTCCCTGGTGTTCTCCGCGAACGCGGCGTGCGCTCCGGTCTTGAGCGGCCCGTTTCCTGGCGGGGCGCATTCATCCGCGCTTTCTTGCGGCGAAACCGTTCCTTCTTCTGCTCGTCGGCCGCTTTGGTGCCGTCGTGCCAGGTGCCGAACCACTTATCGAGCGGGATGACCCGTCGCCGCCATAGTTCACTTCAAAGTATTTGTGATGCAGGTAGTGGGTATAGCCGTGGCTGTCGGTCGCCATGGTCTCGCCCATCTCCAGCTTGTCGAAACCGATGTGGCCGACGATGGCGCCATAGGCCGTCGAGGTCAGCTGGAACAGCGCCACGAAAGGGGCCGAGGGCAGCAGCAGGTGCCACATCATCTCGGCAAAGAAGAAACCGCTTTCAACCGGATGCATCGACATCGACGACCACGGGCTGGGGTTGACCGAATTGTGGTGAATCTTGTGGATCTATTTGTAGAGCGGGCCCTGATGGATCAGCCAGTGGCCGCAGTAAAAGTGCCTTTCATGGATCGCCGGGGCCAGAAAGATCAGCATGATCAACCACAGCCAGTGGTCCTGCACGTTCACCCAATGCGAAAAGCCGTTGGCAAAGCACCAGAAGCTGAACACTTCGATCAGGGTCCCCATCGGGATCGACA
>JANXPK010000021.1 GCA_025357355.1 Rhodobacterales bacterium | reverse complement strand
GGTGCAGGGGGTGTACGAGCTTGGCTCGACCTTCAAGATCTTCGCCGTCGCCCAAGCCATGGACCTTGGCCTCGTCAACCCCGACACCATGGTCAACGCCGATGCCCCGATGCACTGGGGCAAGTTCACCATCAAGGAGTTTGACAACCACAACTACGGCCCGCTGCTGTCGGTCTCCAACGTCATCATCAAATCATCCAACGTGGGTGCCGCACATATCGGCCTGATGATCGGCGGCGTGCGCCAACAGGCGTTCCTCAAGACCATGGGGCTGCTGGATACTCCGCAGATCGAACTGATCGAGGCGCCCGGCGCCAAGCCGCTGATCCCGTCCAACTGGTCCGACATCGTGACCATCACTGCCGCCTTTGGCCACGGCATCGCGTCAAGCCCGCTGAACCTTGCCGCCGGGTACGCCACCATCGCCAATGGCGGGGTCAAGGTGACGCCGACGCTGCTGCACGGCGTCGCCCATGCCCCCGGCGCGCAGGTGATCACTGCCGCAACGGCCAAGGCCTGCCTGACCATGCTGCGCGGTGTGGTGACCGACGGCACGGCAACCCTTGCCAACGTGCCGGGCTATGCCGTGGCAGGCAAGACCGGCACCGCCGAGAAACCCAAGAAGGGCGGTGGCTATGACCCCGACAAGGTGATCAACACCTTTGCCTCGATCTTCCCGGCGAACGACCCCAAATACGTTCTGGTGGTGATCCTGGACGAGCCGGTCGAAACCTCCGGCCCCAAACCCCGCCGCACCGCGGGGTGGACTTCGGTGCCGGTTGCCGCCGAAATCATCCGCCGTATCGCCCCGCTGATGGGCATGCGGCCACAGATTGAATCCACCTCGCTGAATGGGCTAACTGCCGTCTCGGAACCGCAAGTGGCAGAATAGCATGACCCCGCCCCGCAAACTTTCTTCGCTCGGCCTGACCGCCAGGTCGGGCCGTGACCCCATCCTGACCGGCATCACGCTGGACAGCCGCGCCGTCCGCCCGGGTTTCCTCTTCGCCGCCATGCCGGGCACCACCGTCCATGGCGCGACTTACATCCCCACCGCCCTCGCCGCCGGTGCCGCCGCTATCCTGACCGATGCCACAGGCGCCCGCCTTGCCCGTGACGCCCTCGCCACCGCCCCAACCGCCCTTGTCGTCGCCGAAGACCCGCGCGAGGCGCTCGCCTCTGCCGCCGCGCTGTGGTTCGGCGCCCAGCCCGCCACCATGG
>JANXPK010000808.1 GCA_025357355.1 Rhodobacterales bacterium | reverse complement strand
TGGGCGCAAGCAGGACCGAGGCCGCGTGTTGCGATCTGACCATGGCGGCAAAGGCCGCCTGAACGCATTCACCAAGCAGCACGTCAGGCATCCGCGCCATCGCCATTTCGGCCGCCATGATAGTACCCGAGCCCAGCGCCTTGGTCAGGATCAAGGCGTCGCCGGGTTGCGCACCTGCCTTGGTGACCGGGTGCGCGGCAAGGCCGGTGACGGTGAAGCCGATGGTCAGCTCGCTGCCCGTCGCGGTGTGGCCGCCCACCACATCGGCGCCGGCGGCTGCGAACACTGAGGCGGCGGCAGGCAGGATCTCTGCCAGCATCCGGGCTTGCAGGGCGGGCGACAGGCGCGGCAGGGTGATCTGCGACAGTGCGACCTGCGGTGCCGCTCCCATCGCCCAGATGTCGCCCAAGGCATGGATGGCCGCGATCCGGGCCATCAAACGCGGGTCGCAGGTGAAGGTGCGCAAATGGTCGGTGGTGATGACCTGAACACCCGCACCGTGCCGCAGTTGGGCGGCATCGTCGCCAGACCCCGCGATCACATCGGCGCGCGTCGGGCGCGGCAGGGCGGCCAGGCTTGCCGCCAGCTCCTCTGGCCCGACCTTGGCGCCGCAGCCGCCGCACAGCGGCTTGTCGCCCATCGCCTGTTGCAGTTCGGGGATCACCGGGCCGGACAGGACAGGCACCGCCATCGCCGGGAAATCACCGAACTTCGCCATGAACTTGCGGTCGATGCGGTCCTTGAGCCGCCACAGCCAGGCGCCGCCAGCCTGCATCTGCCATTTGTCGGCCAGAGCCGCCTTTGCGCCAAGCGAGATCAGCTTGAGATAGTCCTTTTGCGGATAAAAGGATCGCAGCACAGTGCCGGTCAGGGTGGCGCGCAGATTGTGCAGCAGGACCGGTGCGGCGCGGACGGCAAAGACCCCGGCCTTGGGACGCGGGGCGTGCGACAGATAGGCGCAGTCGCCGGCCGAGAAGACCTTCGGGTCAGAACTTTGTAAAGCTGCGCCAACTGTGACAAAGCCGTCGTGCAGGACCAGACCGGTTTGCGCCAGCCAGCCTTGGGGCCGCGCCCCGGCGACGGTGAGGGTGAAATCGGAAGGCAGGCTGGACCCATCCGCCAGGATTACGCCATCCCGGGTTGCGCTGACTGGGAAGCAGTTAACCTTGACGACTATGTCGTATCCGGCGCAGGCCCGCAGCAGTCGGTCGCGGG
>JANXPK010000788.1 GCA_025357355.1 Rhodobacterales bacterium | reverse complement strand
CGGTCGGATCCTGCCGGTCTGGGCGGTGGTGGCGCTCGCCGCACCGATCGGGCTGGTCGAGACCGGGTTTCTGGTCAGCAACCTTTCCAAGCTGCTGGAGGGCGGCTACGTGCCGGTCGCCCTGGCGGCCGTGACCAGGGCAGTGATGGCCGCATGGTGGCGCGGCGCTCACCTCATTCAGCAGAAAAGCCAAAAGCTGGCGGTGCGGCTGGACGGCTTCGTCAAGGCGTTGCAGTCGTCGAGCGCGCCAAACGTCAAGGGCACCGCATTCTACCTGACACCCGACCCCGACATGGTGCCCTCGGCCTTGCTGCACAGCATCAAGCACTTTCGCGTGCTGCATGAGAAGATCGTCATCCTGACGGTCGAAACTTTGCGCACTCCGGTCGCACAAAGGGACGAAAGGGCCAGCTACGAGGTTCTGGACAACCGCTTCAGCCGCCTGACCCTGCGCTACGGTTTCATTGAATCGCCCAATGTGGCGCGAGGCATGGCGCTTGCACGCAAGGCGGGGCTGAAGTTCGACGTGATGACCTCGACCTTCTTTCTGGGGCGGCGGCGGCCCGTCGTCACGGCCCAATTCGGCCTTGGGCAGGTCATGGACCGCGTCTTTGCCCAACTGAGCCGTCTGGCGGCAGACCCGACCGATTTCTACCACCTGCCGCGCGACCGCGTCGTGGAACTCGGCTACCGGGTTGCGGTATAAGGATCTGGCCCTGCCGTTGAATGCGGCGGGGCTCTTTCAGCGCATGGCGAACAGTTCCTGGTGAAAGTCCAATGCGGACAGGCCGGCCTTGGCCAAGTCCCGCAACAACCTGTCGCCAAAGGCCGTGGGGCCGCAGAACCACGCACTGGCCGTCGCCCAATCGGGCACCAGTTGCACGATCCTGGCGGCGTCCAGCCGTCCATCGCGTGCCGACACCATGATATGCAGCCTGATCCCCGCCGCAGCCGCATCGGCGCGCATCCGCGACAGGCCCTCTTCAGACACATCGGTCGTGGTATGGAACAGATCGACGAACGTGTTGCCCTTGACCTTGGCCATCTCGCGCATTTTCGCGACAAAGGGGGTGATCCCGATGCCCGCGCCAACCCAGATTTGCCGGGCTTTGCCATCGTCAAAGGTGAACCGGCCAAACGGACCTTCCAGCAATACCTTGCGGCCCTTGTCAAAATGGTCGCGCAGCTTGGCGGTGTGGTCGCCCAACTCCTTGGCAATAAAGCCGATCCGGCGGTCTTTGGCATTCCATGCCGTTGCAATGGTAAAGGGATGCGGCCCCTCGGCCCAATCGGTGGTGACAAAGGCGAATTGGCCGGGCTTGTGGCCGGCCCATTTGCCGTTGACCAGCAGCTCAGCCTCGACGACGCGCAATTCCGGGTAGTATCTTGACGACAGGACCTTGGCCCGGGCAGAGCGGCCAACGCCGGCAAAGCGCACCAGGGAAATCAACGCGCAGACGACGCCCACCGCGATGACCGCGGCCGTCAGCCAGCCGATGGGCGTCGCCCAATAGGACGCCGTCATCAACGCCAGCGCGTGATAGGCCAAGGCCAGAAAGACCATCTCGACGATGATGTGGGTCTTGGCGAAGAACCGGTAAGGCACCCATTTGATCAGGGCGATGGCGACGAGCGCTATCAGCACGAACAACGCCGGTTGCGCCACGGCATGCGCCGTGCCGTGCTGGGTGGCCAGCCAGTCCAGGAACGCATTGCCCGTCGATGTCGTGGCATTGGAGGTCGCCGTTGCAGTCGCCGCCGCATCTGGCCCGCCGGGGCCATGGCCGTCCCCGGTCGCCGTCAGCCAATGGACGATTCCAACCGCCAGACCGCCAATGCCCAGCCATTTATGCAGCCGGTACATCTTATCCAATCCATCCAATGCCGGTTCCAGCCATTTCGGGCGGATCGCCAGCAAGTTGGCAAAGGCCATCATCGCGATCGACAGGATGCCGCTATATTGAGTGAATGCCGTTCCAAGCGCGTGGCTGTCGGTCAGATCTCGGCCTGAATGGACGCTGGCCAGCCAAAGGAGATGAAAAGCAGGGCAAACAGACCAAGGCAAGTTTGATCCGGCGCATCTGTGCTCTCAGGTAGCAAGGCTTCGCGGCCTTGCGGCATTGGTTGCGTGAATTGGCGAGACTGAAAAGGCCCCGTCATGCGTACATGACGGGGCAGTGGCTCTGCAGGCGGTCCGCAGAGCAGGCGTCCGGTTTCCGGTAGGGTGCGCATTCGTGGCGCACCGCTCTTCAGATCAATGTTTGCAGCCCAGATCGGCCTCCATTTCGGCCCTGATCTGTTGGCGCAAGAGGTCAATCGGGATCATCTTGCCGTCGCGCTTGAAGTGCCAATAGGTCCAGCCATTGCACGACGGCGCCCCCTCCAGATGGGCACCGACCTGATGGATCGAGCCTTTGACGTCCAGCCCGACCAGCGTGCCATCGGCGCGCACCTTGGCGACATGCCGCGCGCCCAGCGAATACAACTCCTCCCCCGGGCGCAGCATGCCTCGCTCGACCACCTGGCCAAAAGGCACCCGCGGCTCGCTGCGCCTGGACCCCGTCACCTCCAGCGCCGAGGCATCAAGCCGACGCGTGCGGTCGATCCGGTCTTGTGCGACAGTCCGGTACGCCTCTTCCCGCTCGATCCCGATGAAATCGCGACCCAGCATCTTGGCCACGGCACCCGTCGTGCCCGTGCCGAAGAACGGGTCCAGTACCACGTCCCCCGGATTGGTCGTGGCGACCAGCACCCGGTGCAACAGGCTTTCCGGCTTTTGCGTCGGATGCGCCTTATCCCCATGTTCGTCCTTGATCCGCTCATGTCCGGTGCACAGCGGCAACACCCAGTCGGACCGCATCTGCACCCCGTCGTTCAACGCCTTCAGCGCCTCGTAATTGAAGGTGTATTTCGACGCTTCGTCGCGCCCCGCCCAGATCAGCGTCTCATGCGCATTGGTCAGGCGCTTGCCGCGGAAATTCGGCATCGGATTCGATTTGCGCCATACGACGTCGTTCAACAGCCAATAGCCCTGGTTCTGCAACTCGGCGCCAAGGCGATAGATGTTGTGGTAGCTGCCAATCACCCAGATCGCGCCATTTGGCTTCAAGAGCCGCTTGGCCGCCGCCAGCCATTCCTTGGTGAAGGCGTCATAGGTGGCAAAGCTGGCGAACTGGTCCCAATGGTCATCGACCGCGTCGACCAGGCTGTTGTCCGGCCGGTGCAGATCACCCTTCAACTGCAGGTTATAGGGCGGATCGGCGAAAATCAGGTCAACCGACCCCGCCGGCAGCGTGTTCATCATCTGCACGCAGTCGCCCGCCAAAATCTGGTTGAGCGGAAGCGTCCCCGCCTCCGCGTCCTTCATCTTTATCGCCATTCTCTGCCTCTGTCCCGGCGATGTTTGCCACCGCTTGTTGATGCAGAGGATGAGTCATCTGCGATTCGCCGTCAAATTCTTTTTTGAATCAAGGGGTTAGAGAATTTTCTTGCTACAACATCTGGTATACGGGCCTGAACGAACGCCTATGCGCAGGGGTTACCCCCAGTTTTTTCAGCGCGGCCAGATGCTCCGGCGTCGGGTAACCAGCGTTGTGCTCCCAGCCATAGCCGGGATGTTGTTGCGCCAAATCCACCATGATCCGGTCGCGTGTCACTTTTGCCACGATCGATGCCGCGGCGATGGACAGACTGCGCGCGTCGCCCCTGACGATCCACTCCGCCCGCCCGTGCAAAGCTGTGGGCAGCCGGTTGCCGTCAATGAGATGCCAGACCGCCCCCAACTCCACCGCCGCCCGCTCCATCGCCAGGAGCGAAGCCTGCAAGATGTTCAGCCGGTCGATCTCATCCACCGTTGCATGGGCAATGGAGACCTCGGCACAGTCGAAAATCTGCCGCGCCAGCACCTGACGCCTGGCCGCTGTCAACTGCTTGCTGTCGCGCAGACCGGGCGGAATCCGTAGGGGATCCAGCACCACCGCAGCGGCCGTGACCGGACCCGCCAACGGCCCGCGCCCGACCTCGTCAATCCCCGCCACACGGATCATCCCTCGGGCAAAGGCCGCGCGTTCAAAGGTGAAATCGGGCAGGTCCATGCGAGTACCAAAGCCCAACGCGCGCTCTCGGCCAAGAGGGAAAGTTGGGGAGAGGGTCTGCTCGTCCCCTCTCCCCGTGCGGGGTCGCGCGCGAGACTTGCATCCAGTCTGGTGCGCCCAGCGTTCAGGCGCCCATGGGCTGCAACACCAAGGCGGTGATGCAATCACGGTGGGCGGATGCCAAGAGATCGTTGGTCAGACCGCACGACGTTGGCGCATGGCTGGCCGTCACCGCCACTCCCGCAGCCCCCTCGATTGCCGCCTGCACGCCAAAGATCGGCCGCCCGTGCAGCCCGGCATCGGCGGCACCAATGGTCGAGGCGTAAACCACCAGCCCCAATGCGGTCAGGCAAATCAGATCGAAGGTCCCATGCGCAAGACGCACCGCACGGTCCGCAATATCGTCGCTCAAATCGTGAAAGGCTTCGGTGATGAGGTTGGCACGGGACATTCTGGCCTCTTCAGCGCGGTCGCCGGATCAATGCGACCGAAGTGATGCCCCCATCTCTTCCCAAATGATCAGACAGGCAATATCGGGCCCGTGTTAGGCGATAACATGGCAGGAAGCGGGCACGGCTTCGGGCCTCCTACGGGTGGTTATTGTATATCAGCGGAAGTTTGCTCATTCTCATTTCAAAGCAAAGGAGTGCCTTCATGTTCCGCCTTGTCCTCTGTGCCGCGATTGCGCTCATGCTGGCCGTGCCCGCATCGGCCGATTGCTATGTCGATTACAAGGCCAAGCGCGACGCTCCGTTGCGGCTGGCGTATGGCGTTTCGCAGGTCAGCGATCCGGTCTGCGGCAAACCAAGGCAGGAACGGGGTGAGCTGGCGCCGCGACTGGTGGCAAACGGCTGGACTTTGCTCAAGATTATCTCCAGTTTCGGCCCCGAAGGCCTTGGCGAAAGGAAAGCGAGTGCCGGAGCATTCTTCCTCCGCTACTGACAGTTTGCGGGCGGGCAACCGCGTCGTCGCCTTCGGTATTGCCGCCATTGTCCTGATCCTGCTGCTGGCGGCCGTCGTTCTGTTCCTGAACCTGCCTGACGCCAACGCATTCAATGCCCGCGTTGAAAAACTGTTCGTCGACAACAATGACCTGACCAGCGATGCCGAGATCAAACTTTTGGAGATTCTGGCCCAGTCGGGCACGTCCTATGCCGACATCTTCGTGACCTACCGCGCCGTCATCTTCGTGCTGCTGGTGTTTTCCACAGCGCTGCTGATCGCCACTTTGGTGTTTCTGGTCACCATCATCGCGCTAAACCGCCGCATCTCTGCCATCCAGCGCTCTGGCATCCAGGTCGCCTCGCTGCTGATCAGCCGCGAGGGGCGGGCGGTTTACATCAACGACCTTGAATTCGCCCTGACCGAGGCCGCGCTGGAAACGCTCGCTGTTCTGGCAGAAGCGCGGATGGATGACGAGGTGCTGACCGGCGCCCAGATCGAAGCCGTCATTTCCGGCCGCAACGAGGCCGACTGCGATGAAGCCGCCGGCGCCACCCGCATCAAGCGTCTGCGCGACACACTCGGCAACCAGTTGGTCAGCGAGTTGCTGGTCAAGACCATCGCGCGGCGCGGTTATGTGCTGGCGGTGGGCAAGGATGTCATCAAGATGGTTTGAGGCGGCCAAATTCCATCGGACATTTGGCGATTCGAATGAGGTCAAGAAACCTTAAAATTCGGTTAACAAAAAATCATATCTATATGATTTATAACGATAAACATCACGGTCCGAGGTTCGGACCATTTTGCCCGAAGCCACCGAAGTGCCCCCAAAGGGCCGTTGATCGCCCCCTTCAAGCCTTGTCGCGCACCTTCAGACTGTTGCCCGCCCCCGGAAACACCTCGAACCGCCCGGTCTTGCGCAAGAGGTCCGACAGCTTGGCCGAGCCATAGCTGCGCGGGTCGAAATCGGGGTGCAGCTGGGTGATGACCTGACCCAGCTGACCCAGCGAATAGTCGTCCTGATCGGGGTCGATCTTCTTCATCGCGGCAAAGATCAGCGGGATGGCCTTGCTGGGCGGCTCCTTGGCCGACGGGGCAGGCTCGGCGGTGCGATCCTGCTTCGGTTCGGGCGCCGCCTCGCCGCCGATGATGTTCTCGATCAGGACGAACCGGTTGCAGACCTTGCGCAGGCTTTCCGGCGTCTTGGCCTCGCCAATCCCGATGACCTGCAAGCCGTCCTCGCGGATGCGGCTGGCCAGACGGGTGAAATCGCTGTCCGACGACACCAGCACAAAGCCGTCGACCTTGCCCGCGTGCAGGATATCCATCGCGTCGATGACGAGGCCAATGTCGCTGGCGTTCTTGCCTTTGGTGTTGGCGGATTGCTGATGCATCACCAGCCCCAGATCGCGTGCCTGCTCTTTCCACTGGCTGAGCGCCTGGCTCGACCAGTCGCCATAAACGCGCCGGACCGAGGGTTCGCCGAAACTGGCAATCTCGTCCAGAATGGCGCTCGCATTGCGCGCGGTGACATTGTCGGCGTCAATCAGCACGGCCAGACGAGGGGCGCGGCCGGCGATGGGGGATGTGTCGCTCATGAAGTCCTCCGCTTTGAACCTTGATGCCCGAAGGCGCGGTCAGGCGAAAGTCCCATCCGCGTGCCACCAAGCTCAGCGACGGGTGACCGCCTTGTCCAGACTGGCGAGAAAGGCGTTGAACAGCTTCCGCATCGCAGGCCTTTTGTAGGGGAACAGGGCCTCGTCATCCATGTCATGCACGATCATGGCGGTGTCGACCTCGAACACCAGCAGCCGGCCATCGGAAGCCTCGGCGCAGTCGATGCCGAAATAATCGAGGCCAAATGTCCGTTGCAAGGCAGTGAAGGCTTTGGCGTGACGGCGGGCGAAGGTGGTGTCAAAACTTTCCATCCAACGCGCCTCTGCCGCGCGGCGGGTGGGTTGCGTGGACATCTCGGCATTCAGATAGTGGACCATCCAGTGCGTCGAAGTCGCCATGTGGCTGGCAAAGGGTTGACCATCAATCAGGACGACCCGGTATTTGACGTAGAGCCCGTCCGCGCCGCGATAGTCGATGAAGGGGGCGACATATGCCTCGGACGCATTGTTTTCGGCCAGCCATCGGGTGAGGTCCGCAGTCTCGGCAATCAGGCCTAGGCCGTGGCCGGCATGGCTGTCGGTCGGTCGCAGGAGCGCGGGCACGTGCAAGGCGCCAAGTATCAGATCGGCACGGGCACGGCGCAAGGTTAGGGGCGCGAGAAGGCCGGGCTGATCGGCAAGCAGGGCGGACACGTGGTCGCGGGTCAGGCTGCTGATCAGGGCGGGGACGTTGTTCAGGATGGGGCCAGGATGTTGTGCCAAGAGGTGCGGCAGGTTGGCAAGAAGCGGGGCGTTTGCTTCGGACTGGCCGATTGCAAGAAAGGCCACGTCGTGCGGCGGCAGGTCAAGCTCGGTGGTCGTCTCATCAACATGGCAGAGGATCAGCGTCGCGTCGGAGCCGGAGAGCAGAAAGTCGATCGGCGTGTTTGCCATGAAGTCGCCGGGTGTCACCAGGGCAAGGATGCGAAGGCTGCGGCCTGAACCATGACGGATCAGGTAGCTTGGCTGCAGCGACGCTGCCTGCCGCTGCAGGTTCAGACCCTCTGCCGCCAAGGCACCACCCTGAGTTTGCAGCACGGTAGCAAGGTCCATGACCGCGCCAGGGTCAGGCACAGGGGCAAGGGCGCGGGCGACGAGGGCGTTGGTCAACGGGCCGAGGTCCTGGCCCGCAT
>JANXPK010000760.1 GCA_025357355.1 Rhodobacterales bacterium | reverse complement strand
GCCACTTCCAGCAGACGTTGCGCCAGCGCCGGGTCAACCAATCCCTGCGTCTCTTCGATGAAGGAGCCATTTCCGAGCACATCATCAAACCCGAAGGGCGCCGTCGGCTCGTCCACATCCGACAGCATGTCACGGAAGAATGCCATGTGGGCGTCGCGCGAAATCCCGAGCCGGGCTTGCGCCACATTGTTTCGGAACGGAACCGGCGGCGGCAACTGATCGGCCCGACCATGAAGATAGGCCTCGATCTCCTCTTCCTGGATGTTGCCGGTGGCCTGGTCGTCCATCAGGTGATGGTGCAGCTGATGGAATATCCAGCAGTTGTTCACCGTGTCATGGGCGATGAAGATCCGCATCATTGGCGGGACATGCACGTCAAGCCGATAGTTGAGCAGGTTGAAACGCTTCGACAATTGCTTGGCCGCATCGCCTTCGGCCGGATCGAGGTCAATCTCCTGCACGATGATCGGGGCCTTGCGGCACACAACCTGGACCGGCTCGTCAAGCCCCTCCCATGCGAACATGGTCCGCATCGCATCATGGCGGTCGACGAACCATTGCAAACCCACAAGGAAACGATCGAGGTTCTCGCGGGTGTCGACTGAGAACTGCGTCGCCATCAGGTAAAGATCGCCCTCGGTGGTCAGGCGGTGGTGGAAAAGGAACCCTTCCTGCAGGGGACCTAGCGGGTAGATGTCCTGAACATTCGCAGCGCCGCCAGGCACGCGCGCCATCAAGCGGCTGATCTGATCGGCGTTAAGCTTGATCAGCGGCAGCATCTCCGGGGTGATGGCGGAGCAACCGGGCGGAATGCGGTTGGGCGGCGCCTCGACCACGCCGGTTTCGTCGGCAGTTGAGGCCGCCAGTTCGGCGACCGTCGGCGTCATGAAGATCGCGCGCACGTCGACTTTCATCCCTATCCGGCGCATCCGCTCAATGACGCTGATCGCAAGCAACGAATGCCCGCCAAGCTCAAAGAAATTGTCGCTGACGCCTACAGATTCGAGCGACAGAACCTCTTCGAAGATTCGGCAAAGGTCGGACTCGGTGGTCGTGCGGGGTGCCACATACCCGGACCTTGCGTCGGTCGCGGCGGGTTCCGGCAGCGCCTTGCGGTCGACTTTCCCGCTGGACGTCAGCGGCAACGCATCAAGCAGCACAAAGGCGCTTGGCACCATGTACACCGGCAGATGTTCGCCCAGATGGTCGCGCAGATCGGCAATCGCAGGCTTGCCAGAGCGCGGTACGACATACGCCACCAGACGAAGTCCACCGCCCGCTTCGGGGCGAGCCATGACGACGCTTTGGCCAACTTGAGCGTGCTTGTCGAGCACTGCCTCAATCTCACCCAGCTCGATCCGCTGGCCGCGAATCTTGACCTGAAAATCGGTACGCCCCAGGTATTCGACGGCCCCATCAGCCAGATGCCGACCAAGGTCACCCGTGCGGTAAAGCCGTGCCCCCGGACGGGTTGCGAACGGGTCGGGCACAAAGCGCGCCGCTGTAAGGTCGTCGCGCCCGACATAGCCGCGCCCAACCTGAATGCCGCCGATAAAGATCTCGCCCACCACACCGCCCGGCACCGGGTTCATGTGGGTGTCAAGGATGTAGATCTGGGTATTGGCCACCGGATAGCCGATCGGCACCGTGGTACGTTCATCGCCCGGTCGACAAGGCCAGTAGGTAACGTCGACCGCCGCCTCAGTCGGGCCGTACAAATTGTGCAGTCCCGCTTCCGGCAACCGCGCGAAGAATCGCTTCTGCAATTCAACCGGCAGTGCCTCGCCACTGCACATCACCAGTCGCAATGTCCTGCAGTCCTCGAGCCCCGACTGATCGAGAAAGAGCCGCAGCATCGACGGCACGAAATGCAGCGTCGTGATCCTGGCTTGCCGGATCAGATCGACCAGATAGGTATTGTCGCGATGCCCGTCCGGCCGCGCGATCACCAGCCTTGCGCCGACCATCAGCGGCCAGAAGAATTCCCACACTGAAACGTCAAAGCTGAAAGGCGTCTTTTGCAGGACGTGGTCATCCGGCGTCAGGCCATATTCCTCCTGCATCCACAAAAGCCGATTGCAGATGCCGCGATGTTCGTTCATCGCGCCTTTTGGCCGGCCGGTCGAGCCCGAGGTGAACAGAACATAGGCAAGGTCGGTTGGCGTGCCGGTGTCTGGCAAGTTTCCATCAAGTTCCCGGCCAAAGTCGGCCCATGACGGGTCCAGCAGCAGCACTTCTGCCGCGCTTTCGGGCAATTGTGCAGCCAGATCCGACCCGGCCAGTACAACTGTGACTTTGGCATCCTCAAGCATGTGGCCCAGCCGATCGGCTGGATAGGACGGGTCGAGCGGGACATACGCCCCGCCGGCCTTCAGCACGGCCAGAAGCGCCACCACCATCTCGAAAGAGCGTTCGGCAAAGACCCCGACCAGAACGTCGGGCCCCACGCCCTTCGTGCGAAGCACCCGTGCCAACTGGTTGGCTCGCCGGTTGAGCGCATCATAGCTAAGTTCAGCGCCCTCAAATTCCAGCGCGACAGCATCGGGCGTGCGCGCCGCCTGCGCCTCGATCCGCAGGTGCAGTCGCTCGGGCCCGGCATACTCGCGGGCGGTGTCGTTCCAGCCGACCAGAATCTGGCCACGCTCTGCTTCTGTCAGGATGTCCATCTCGCTGAGCGCCCGGCCCGGAGCCACTTCCAACGCAGAAGTCAACGACTCGAGCGCGGCATGCATGTAGCCAGTGATCCGTTGCGGGTCGATACGTGATTGGGTTTGCGCTTCAAGAATGAACGCGTCACCAAGATCGTCCACCGAAAGCTCGAACGGATAATTGGTGCGTTCGACGAACTTGCACAACTCCAGCCCCATCCGGCTGACCGCCTCGGCCATCGCATGTGGCAGCGCCTGCCCTGTCGAGCCCACCAGCTTGATATGGCGGAAATTCAGAAGCGCGGTGAACAACGGCGTGTTGGGGCCCACGCCGCTGCAACCCTGTGCCATAACCAAAGGGGTTTGTTCGAAGCGCAGCAGTTCGGCCATGCGCGACTGTGCCAGCCGCACCCCTTCCACAACGCTGAGCCCGCCGAGCTTCAGCCGCAATGGCAAGGTGTTGATAAACGGCCCAAAGACGCGATCTGCGTTCTGTCCGGCCTGCATCCGGCCAAAGAGCACCGTACCGAACGCCACGTCGTCGCGGCCGGAACACTGCGAAACCACCTTGGCCCAGGCCAGATGAAACAGATTGGCGACGCTGACCCGATACAAATTCGCGACACTGCGCAGCCGCTCGGCCAGAACAGGGTCGACCGTGCGTTGCGCATCCACGATCTGCATGTGCCCACCAACGGCGTCGGTCAAGCCAAAAGGCGCTGTGGGTTCGTCCACGTCCGCGAGCATGCCCTGAAAAAAGCGGCGCGCTTTGTCGGTCCGGGCAACTTCCCTGGCATGAACGACGAAATTGCGGAAGGGCGGCGACGCAGGCAAGCTGTCGGCATGGCCCGAAAGGATGGCGATGATCTCTTCGCTCATCAATTCATCGGTTGTGTGATCCTCCATCAGATGATGGTGGGCTCGCAGCATCAGCCAGCGCGCGTTCTTGCGATCTTCGGCGATGAATACCTTGATGATTGGGGCCTGGCGAACATCGATGCGGAAATTCTCTGGGCTGAACCGGGACAGCAGTTGATCCGCAACCTCACCGCCAGCCGGATCTATATCCAGTTCCTCGACCTCCAGAACAGCTTTGCGACAGACAACTTGCACCGGTTCGGCCAATCCCTCCCAAAGAAACGCCGTGCGCAAGACTTCGTGACGGTCGACGACAGTTTGGAGGGCCGCGATATAGCGCGCCAGACCGTCGCGCGTGGCAGCCCCGAACAAGGTCTCGACGACATAAGGATCACCTTGGCCGCCAAGCCGATGGTGGAACAGCATCCCTTCCTGCATCGGCGCCAACGGATAAATGTCCTGGATGTTGGCCATTCCGCCCGGAACTGCCTCAGCGATGCGGGCGATCTCTGCGGGTTGCAACGACACCAGCGGCAGCATCGCGGGTGTGATGGATTGGCAACCCTCCGGGATCAGGTTCGGGGGCACCTCCAGCTCCTGCCAGTCCTCGGTTGCCGCTTCGGCAAGGGCCGCGACCGTGGGTGACAGGAATATCTGGCTGGCATCAGCCCGCAGACCATCAGCCTGCAAGCGCTGTATGACGTCGATGACCAGAAGGGAGTGCCCACCGAGAGCAAAGAAGTCGTCGTGGATGCCCACCCGCTTGAGGCCCAGCACCTCGCCCCAAATCCGCGCCACGCGCTCTTCTTTTGCCGTGGTTGGGGCCACATAGTCGGCATTCACCAGGTCACGGTTCGGCGACGGCAATGCCCGACGGTCAACCTTGCCATTCTCGGTCAGCGGCAAGGCGGCCAGAGGCATGAAATAGGACGGCACCATGTAGTCTGGCAAACTGATGCGCAAACGATCACGCAGCCGCGTCGCCAGATCGGCCTGCGGGCCTGCGGCCGCGACATAGGCCACCAGACGCCAGTCCCCCGGTTGATCTTCCCGCGCGATCACCGCAACTTCCCGAACCGTCGGATCGGACGCGATGGCCGCCTCGATCTCACCCAATTCGATGCGGTAGCCCCGGATCTTGACCTGATGGTCGATGCGACCAAGATATTCGACGTCGCCATTGGGCAAGCGCCGCGCCAGATCACCTGTCCGATACAAGGATGCGCCGGGCTGGTCCGAAAATGGATCTGGCAAGAAGCGCTGTGCGGTCAGCTCTGGGCGGTTGAGATAGCCCTTCGCGACCCCGGCACCGCCTACATACATCTCCCCCGTCACGCCAACCGGCACTTTCTGGCGGTCGTCGTCCAGAATATGCAGCTGCAAATCCGGTATCGGCTCGCCAATGACACTGCCGTGGGCCGTTTCAAGGTCAACGGCACGGACCGGCCGATACGTCACATGCACCGTGGTCTCGGTGATGCCATACATGTTCACCAACTGCGGCTTGCAGTCGCCGTAGCGGTCAAACCAGGGACGCAAGCTCTGGAATTCCAGGGCCTCGCCTCCGAAGATCACATAGCGCAGGGCGTAATTGGCTGGCGGATGTGCCATGTCCGCCTTGATCAGCTGGCGAAATGCCGACGGCGTCTGGTTCAGCACCGTCACGCGCTCACGCAACAGCAAGGCCCGAAACGCCTCAGCCGAGCGGCTGTCTTCATAGGGTACGATGACGACCCGGCCGCCGTAAAGCAAAGCCCCCCAGATCTCCCAGACAGAGAAATCAAAGGAATAGGAATGGAACAGGGTCCAGACATCCGTCGCATCGAAATGATACCACTGCTCGGTCGCCTCAAAGAGACGCGTCACATTTCGGTGGCTGATCAGCGCCCCTTTCGGTTTCCCAGTGGAGCCGGAGGTATAAATGACATAGGCAAGATCCTCACCTGTGGCGGACAATGCTGGATTAGGACCGGGCTGCGCAGGCACTGCGTCCGCCAACACCAACCGGACACCACTGTCTTTCAGCCCGTCCGCCAAAGACCCTTGCGTCACGACGACCGCAGTCTGCGAATCTTCAAGCATGAAGTGGATGCGTTCTGCCGGATAGACCGGGTCGAGCGGCAGATAAGCCGCTCCGGCCTTGAGGATCGCCAGTATCCCGACGACGGTTGCAATGCCGCGCTCGGTGTGCAGGCCAACCAGTTCACCCTTGGCGACGCCTAGCTCCAACAAATAGTGTGCCAGCTGGTTGGCGCGTTCGTTAAGTTGGCCGTAGGTAAGGGTTTCCCCCTGACAAGTCAGCGCCACGGCATTCGGCGCTATTAGCACCTGCTGCTCGAATCGCCCATGCAGACAGACGTCCGGGCTGGACGAGTGAACTCGTCCTCCCTTCGAATTGTACTTGTCAATTTTCGTCGGCAGACCTCGGTCGTTTGCCATCGAATTCGCTTCCATGTCCCTTTTTCGGCACCAGTTCCGCCACAGCTCTTGCTGGACCACGCCGGGTCCGTCCTATGCTCCACGTATATCTCAATTGCGTCAATGCTTCAGGCGTCGATAATAGCTTGGCCCATCGGCAGAGCAAACGGAAAAGCAGATCGCAAATTGTTTTCCCAAGCCCCCCTTTCCCCTGTCAGGGCGCCATCATCGTGACAGCTTGACGCGACCACCTATAGTGTATCGTTTACCAAATGGATGATACGCAATTCGTCACAACTCTGTTTCCGGGATCAACATTGCACCTGACAATGCTAGGCCAGTCAAGACATGACGTCCCTTGACCAAGTAGCGGCCCACAAAGCAATCTCCGGCCTCTCCAAGCCCGGCCACAGGCTTTTCAAGCCGCACGCCGAACTTCCCCGCCGCCGGTGTGACCGACACGTCTTTGAAATCTAGGAATAATCCTGTCACCGGGAATTGGGCCTTGTAGAACGCCTCCTTTGCGCTGAAGACTACCGCCAACCGGTCCATGTGGCCGTCCGGATCGACAGTGGCAAGCTCTTTACGTTCGGTATTTGTCAGGATGGCGTCGACGAAGGTCTCTTTCAATCCTGCGCGCAACTCGATGTCGAATCCCAGACTTTGCCTCGGCTGCGCGCGCATCACGACCGCGCCGCAAAACCCGTCACAATGCGCGATGCTGCCGACCACGCCTTTCGGCCACAACGGCATGCCTCTCGTCCCGATCCCAATCGGCGCATCCGTGGCGCCCAGAATTTGGATGGCCGCATGGGCGCAAGCCCGCCCGTTTGCAAAATCGGCCTGCCGCCGCGTCGACGCTGCGGCCACAAAACGCCATTCCACTGGATCAATATCTTCCTTTTCCGCCAGCGCGATGCTTTGGCATGCCACGACAGGCGCCTCAAAAAGGTGTAAAATTTCCGGGCTTTGCACTGCAAGGCCACTTCGGCGCCCGGCGGGGTTCGGCCACTGCGTAATTCTGCAGCCTCCATACGGTGAAGCCAGACGATAAAGCCAGACGGCAATACCAAAGGCTAACATGCATCCGGTTTTGCCAGCAAGCATCAAGCACTGAAAGACCATTCCAGTTTTGGTCGCGTTGCGGCCTGCTTCACCTCGCCGCCCGCCTGATCCGGCCGTCCGTCATCCAATCTTGTCCGTTCGATCAGTGGCGGAAACAATCGAACCGACATCGCTCGAACTGACGTTGGTCGGCGAGTTTTGTCCTGTCGCAAACACCGCACTGAAACTGATGTTGCCGACCTACCTGCGAAAGCGCTACGTCGAAAATCGGCGGACAATTTTGGAGGCTGACGTGGCGAACAGAATCGTTAAGTCCGCGTGGGTTGGAGCCATCCCGGTTCTGCTCCGGATGGATGATCGCAGGGTGGGAAATGTTGCCGAAAAGCCGCGTTAGGTGCCGCAGCAAGCCACCTTCCAATCCAGTCAAAATCTTGTCTTGAAGTTCCCTTCGCGGCGTATCATTAATAGCGAAAAAGGAAACAATCTGGACAGTGATCTTGCCTGATCTGGCGTGGGGATCTTGACGGCGCTAAGTCGGCCAGGGCGGATTCGGACAAAGATTTGCCACAATCATGGGTTGTTATCCTTTCGTAAAGGATTATGTGCCAAGCAAGACAAACAGCGTTGCTGGACGAGTGCATGAGTCCAAGGAGGGTTCCATATGTCACTAGGCTATGTGATCATCGGCATGATACTGGGGTTTGTTGCAGCGGTTTCGATCTGGGCGGCAGGGGCTGGTTTGCTCATGGCATTCCTGGCCTATGTCGGCGGCGGCGCGCTCGGAATGATCCTGGCAGTTGCCGTGTCCCTTATCAAACGGGAACCAACGCCCGGCAATCGCTCGGCCGTAGCGTCCTGATCTGCCAAGGCAATCTGAAGGCTGCCGTTGCCACCAAGGCAACGTGGCGCGGTCATTTGGATCTGCGGGGAAGCCCCGCAAAAGCACAACAACCCAACCAAAGCCCTGTTATTACACGACGAGAGCCTTACGTCGCGGCGCGCTCTACTTTGGAAGCTTTCAGTAATACGCGGCGTCGTAATCCGCACTGGTGTCGGGAAAGCGGCATTTGTTGAGTATCGTGCCAAGCACATTGGTCAATTTGCCGACCTCGCGCTCGCAGCGGTCGACCTGCTCGATCGTGGTCGAGCCGGCGGCCGCGACGATCAGAGCGCAGTCGATGCGCCCAAAGAAGCCCAGATTGTCGTCGTTGCCCTGCATCGGCGGTGTGTCGAATATCATGATGTCGGGCTGCCACTCAGCCTCGATCCGGTCGAGCGACGCCTCGGTGTCGTGACTTAGCAGCAGTTCTGCCGAATGCCGCACCGCGACCCGGTTCGCGCAAATCGCGAGATTGGGACCATAGCGCACGGCATAATCCGAAAGTCGGGACCCCGGATGCAGCAAACCTTCGATGTCCGGCGCCGCCCGGTAATCCAATATCTTCGCCAATGCCGGGCGACGCAGGTCGAAATCCATCAGAATGATCCGGAACTGACCATAACGCGCCAGACTTAACGCCAGATTCATGCTGATCGTGCTCTTGCCGCATTTGGTGTTGGGCGAGGTCACCGCAACCCGCGTCCAGCCCGCCTCTTTCATCTGTCGCACGGTCCGCGAACGCAAGATATCATACGGCGTCGAAAATTCGGGGCCAAGTAGGGCGTTAAGCCGTTTCCGCCGCGCCAGCCGCGGTGGAATCTCGATGCCAGGCAGCGCCTGCCATTCCTGGTCGACTTGTGACAACGGACCCTCTGCCGACGTCGTCACCTGCGTCTTGGCACCAGCCTCACGCGCAAGCTTGCGTTCGGCACGGGCCTTGGTCATGGCAGCTTCCAGTCTTTCCATTTCGCTTTGCCCGTTCCCGCTCAATGGGGCCCAAGCCCGATCACTTTTGGCTCAAAGCCCAAGCTTACTGTTTATCTTCGCCAGAATGATGTCCATAGGCATGAAATATCGGTCGACGACGTAGACCCCTGCGGGAACCCCGGTAACGACGGCAAGCAGCAACAAAGCCATAACGAAGCGCAGCTTCATCGCCTCGCCCGGGGTCCGCGTGTAAGGGATCGTGCCGATTGGCGTGATGTTCAGCACGCGTTCAAGGTCCACAGGTCGGCGGATCGACCTGTTCATCAGCTCCAGCAAGAATATCAGGCCTATGCCCAGGGCGAGTCCGGCGAACGAGCCCATTGCCGCTATTCTGAACCGGCGCGGCCGCACCGGGGCACTGGGGACCGTGGCCGCATCCAGCACCGCAATGCGCTGGCCCTTGGACAAAGATTCGATGCGCTCCCCGGTCGAGGCCTTCGACAAGCGGTCGATCGCGGTGTTGTACTGACTTTGTGTATTGTCGTAGTCGCGTTGAAGTGCCTGCAGCAGCACCGCCACATTTGAACTGCGTTCGATCGATGCCTTCAACGCGTCCATCTGCTTGGTGACTTCATCATGCTGCAGGCCCAGTTGGGTCAGTTGGGCTTGTAGATCGGCGAGGTGAACGTCAAGCGGCGAAAGTGGCCGTTTTGGCGTTGTGTCCTCTGCCGCAGTCGTGTTGGTGCCGTCGTGTCCTGCCACCGGCGCGTTCTGGGTCGCATTGAGGCGTGCCTCGAATTCCGCAATTTGGGTCTTGAGCAGCAGCACTTTGGGATTGGTCGGCGCAAAGACGGCCAGAGCTTGCGCCAGCTCGACCTTGAGCTGGGCCAACTGTTGGGCTTCTGGTGTTTGCGCTGTGGCTGGATCCGTAGGATCGGCCTGGCCAGGAGAGCGCCGCACGGTGTTCAGTCGCTCTACCTGGCTCTTCAAGTCGGCGGTCTGGCGATCAACCGCAGCCAGCCGTTCTTGCAAGTTGGCCTGCTGGGTCAGCCGAAAATCGAGCGCATTGGGCAGGGCGTCGGAGTTGTCCTTTTGAAAGTTGAGGATCTTGGCGCTTTGCTGACTAAGTGCGGTCGACAGACGGTCAACTTCCTGCCGGAAGAACTGCATCGTGTCCTGAGCTTGGTTCGTCCGGGTCGCAGCACTGTCTTCCAGGACGCGCTTGACATATTCGTTGACCACCGCGGCGGCCGTTTCCCCCGACGAGGCGTCAAAGGTTATCGACATCAACGTGGCCTGATCGCGCCCGGCCTGCAGGTCGATCGATGTGGCATTAAGCATCGCCAACACAATGTCGTCGTCGGCCGTGGTCGCGACCTTTGGCACCGCCTGCAACTTTTTCGCGATATCTAGCAGGTTCTCGCGCGTCGTCAGTCGCTGTTCCACGATCTGCAACTGTTCAAGCGCGGCAGTATCTACAGTCGGAGCCACCAGACTATCGGGGATCGACGCGTTCTCCAGCATCAGACGTGCCGAGCTTTCGTAGACCGGCGACAGCCGATACGCCGCAACGATCGAGATCGCGGTCGCCGCCAGAAAGACGATGATGATGATGGGTAGCCGTCGAAGCAGCACTACGAAGTAATAGCTCAGGTCAAACTTCATTTGCTTGCCCCACTACCTCGTTCGACTGGGACGGTAACCTCAATCTCCCCCTCGGTGGCAGGGCCAATGCGGTTGAGACGAAAGTGGTCCCGTCCTGGTGTGCCATAAGAGGGAAGCTGTGAGGCGAAGAAGAAATTGTCTCGCAGGACATGGGTAAGAATATCAAGGTCAACCTGACGGGATTCTGCTGCCCAGGCGTAAAGCAGTGCCATGTCGCAGAATTGGTTGATCAGCCGGGGCACGCCCTGGGTGACCTTGAACACGAACTCTTGCGCCTCAAGGCTGAATTCGGCACCTGTGCCCCCAACGGCGCGCAGCCGGTGGATGATGAATTCTCTGGTCGTCGGCAAATCGAGCGGCTCAAGATGAAAGCTCACCGCGATGCGCTGTGCAAGCTGCTCCAGCTTCGGCCGACAGATCATCTCTCGCAGCTCAGGCTGACCGACTAGCACCAGTTGGACGACCTCATCCTTGCCGGTGTTGATGTTGGTCAGCATCCGCAGCTCTTCCAGACTTTCCTGCGACAGGTTCTGCGCCTCGTCGAAGATCAGCAAAGTCCGCCGGCCTTGGGCATACTCGGCGATCATGAAGTCCTGCATCGCCTGAAACAGCTGCACATAGCCGGCGTTGGCGTCGAACTTCATCCCAAGCGAGTTCATCACCCACTGGATCAGCTCGCCGCGACCACCCTGTGCATTGGAAATCAATCCGACGGTGGTGTCGACGTCAAGTTTGGCCAGAAGCTCACGCACGAGCGTAGTCTTGCCGCAGCCGATCGCACCGGTCAGCAGAGTAATGGGTGCATGGGAAAATACACCGAATTCCAGCACTGACGACGCCTGCCGGTACTGATGCGACCACAAGATAAGCTCCGGATCGGGCAGAAGCGTAAAGGGACGTTCGCGAAACTGGAAGAATTCTATATAGAATCCCTTGCTTTCGGGACCCACCCCCTGGGTGCGCTGCTGGACTACGTTCTCGGATTTGCGGTCCATGTCTCGTTCAAACTCTTCACGTCAAGGCAGCGGTACCCGCGCCCGTCGGGACATTTAAACCATGTGGGCCAGGCTTTGCGGAAAATCAACCCACCAAAGTGATTCGGCATGAAATTCTCGATTTCCACCTACGATTGTAGTGTGCGCTCGATTGCAAGCAATGCGATATCGACTGTCGCCAAACTGCGCATCTTCTGTTTGCGGTCGAGAAACAGTAACTACTTCAGCCCTACAAAAAGAGGGCAAATATATGGCCGTAACTAGAAAATTTCATGTTCGCGATGATTTTATTGGGCGGTCGCAGCGAACTGTTGTAACCCAAATGAGTGCCATTTTTCTGAACTCCCCCGAAGTGGTGCGGCCGGTGTCACTTAAGGGGGTAGGTTCCTTGGGACAGAATTAGACAAGCTTCGATGCGTACCATTGCGATGGAGATTATAGATGAACTTCGAGCACTTCACATTTGACCCCAAGCTGATTCCCCTTCCCGCGGCAGAGGCCGTTCTGCCCGGGCAGCGCGGCATCTACAATCTGCTCTTCAAGCGGTCGATCGACATGATTCTGGTGCTGTTGGCGGCCCCGATCATCCTTCCGGTTGTCTTGCTGATCGCCACCATCATCGCCTTTCAGGACGGCCACGGGCCGTTTTACTGGAGCGAGCGCGTCGGCCGCAACAACCGGGTCTTCCGCATGCTCAAGCTGCGCACGATGGTCCCTGACGCCAAGGCCTGTCTGGATGCCTATTTGGCCGCCAACCCGACTGCCGACGCTGAATGGGCCCGCACGCAGAAGCTCAAGCACGACCCCCGCATCACCGAGCTTGGTCGGATCCTGCGCAAGTCATCGCTTGATGAACTGCCGCAGTTCTGGAACGTTATCAAGGGCGACATGTCGCTGGTCGGCCCGCGCCCGATGATGCCCGAACAACGTCAGATCTATCCCGGCCGGGCCTACTATGTGCTTCGGCCTGGCGTGACCGGGCCTTGGCAAGTCTCGGATCGTAACGAGGGTGAGTTTGCAGGCAGGGCCGACTTCGACCTCGACTACTACCGTGGTTTGTCGTTCAGCGGCGATCTGGTGCTGCTTTTCAAGACCGTCGCGGTGGTGCTTCGCGGCACGGGGTACTGAGGAGGGCGCGCGTGTGGGGACAGTCCGTTTTTGCCGCGGCGGTCCAGGAGGCCATCAGTTCGATGTGTCCTGAACGCCGGTCGGGTGGCAGCGCCGGGAGCAGACTCCAGGCAGCCTGATGCTGCGGAAGTATCGATTCATTCGGCTGGTTGCGTCCTAAACGATTTGAATTGATGCGATGCCGCACTGTTGCATCGTCCCGGCGGCGAGTTGATCTTTGCACCGTTGCGGATTGAATGAAACACTGTGGCCACTTGGTTACGATTGCACTGATCTTTCTTCGACCGAAGCTGCCCATGTCGTTTGTTCGACCACTTGAACTCAATACTGAAAGGCCACCACCATGCAGAGCAAACATCATGCCTAAAATACTCAGCCCCGTGCTCGCGCTTCTGGCACTTTTGGTCCTTGCACCCGCCGCCATTGCCGCAACCGGCTACAAGATCGGTCCCGGCGATCTGCTGCAACTTGAGGTTCTTGAGGACCCCTCGCTTAACCGCAGCCTTCTTGTGTTGCCGGACGGTAATATAACGGTTCCCTTCGGCGGGGTCATCCATGCCGGCGGGATGACGGTCTCCGAAGCCCGGGCTGCTGTTGCGCAAGTGCTGGCGCCCAATTTTGCCAAGGCACCCACGGTCAACCTTGCGGTCAGTCAACTGGCCACAAAGGTCGCGGGAACCGGCACCAGCCATGGCACCCTTGCGGTCTACCTGATGGGAGAGGTCACCAAGCCGGGCCGCACCGATGTTGAACCGGGCACGACGCTGTTGCAGTTTCTGGCGCAAAGCGGCGGGCTGACCGTCTTCGCTGCGACCAAACGCATCCAGCTGCGCCGGGTTGACGCAGCGGGCAAGGAACAGGTCTATCTCTTCAACTACGACGCCATCCTTGCAGGGGGTCAATCCGCCGCCATATCGCTGCAAAAAGGTGATGTGATCATCGTTCCGCAGCGCCGCCTGTTCGAGTGATCGGGCTATGACACGCTCGGCAGAGCGGGACAGGATCAAAGCTGCAAGGTTTGCCAGTGCGGCGGCGGCTTTGGCATGGTTTTCCGTGGGATCGGCGCTGGCGGACACCGCAAACCCCGGTCCGGCCAGCTTGCCGCCCCTGCTCAGCCTCAACCTGTCGACCGGACCGACCTTTGACACCAATCCGGACCTCAGCACGTCCGGCGCCAAAGGACTGGCCGTTTTCGACACCGTTTTCGGCCTGGCCCTGAACCGTTCTACACGGGTGTCGTCGCTGGCGCTTTCACTTGGCGAAACCTTGCGTTTTGCCTCGGGGTCACCCGCCAAATTGCGCGATCCTGCGCTGTCGCTGGAATTCAAATCCGACACCGGCAACGACCGGATCAACCTTGCCACGTCCTACCAACAGTCGCCCGCCGATCTGTTCTTGCCCACCCCCGTTCCCGCAGGCCAGATTGCAACCGCCGATCTGGCCACCGGCCTTGGCACCATGACCTCGACCGAGGCCAGCCTTGACGTCGCGACCGGCGTCAAGGCGCCGCTCGGCTTCATTCTTTCCGTCCAGTATGACCGCACCACCTACAGCGGCACCACCGATCCCGACTTTATCGGCAGCACCACCGCCAGCCTGTCGGCGGGAACGGTCCTTCGCATGGCTTCAGGCACAGAGGTGTCCTTTGGCGCCGATGCGGCCAGGACCGATTACGCAAATGCGACCCAGACCCGGCAAGGCAACCAGAATGTGAACCTCGGCGTCTCGCAAGCCTTGCGCTCGGACCAGAAACTGAACCTCAGCCTCAGTTGGGGCAAGGCCGATGCCAGCGAATCGGGTGTCATCACCGATCAATCCATCGGCCTGAGCGGCAGCATTGCATCAGAATGGACCCGGCCAAACGGCACGATCTCTGCCAGCCTGTCCTCAAACCGTGATGCGCTTGGTTCGCGTCAAGTGCTGAGTGTCAGCCGCACCGCGACGCTGCCCTCCGGCACGTTGAACGCGACAGTTGGGGTCTCGGCACGCAGCGGTACCTCGGCGCAACCTGTCGGCAGCCTTTCCTACGCGCTCACCCTTCCAAGCGGCAGTGTCGCACTGGGCCTGTCACGACAAATTTCGCTGAATGCCGACAATGTGGATGAAGCCAACTCGACGCTGGACTTGACCCTGCAACACAAGATCAACCCGGTCTCGAGCTTTGGTCTCTCCGTGGATATCGCTACGGTCGACTCGGCGGGCGGTGGTGCCGTGGCATGGGAAAACCAACAGACCTATCGGGCCACTTGGTCGCATGATCTCGCGCAAAGCTGGCAACTGACCGCGGGCTACCAGTTTCGCAGTCTCAGTGGCGCCACCACGGGCGCCGCATCGTCCAATCTCGTTTTCCTGACGTTCAGCCGCAAGTTCACTCTGCTTCCCTGACATGCGACTTGTGCTGCCGGCGCAAGCCATGCGATCGCCAGCACTGCTGCCGCGCTCAACGTCAACGCTGCCGTTCCGCTCTCCGCGCAGAGTCAATTGACAACCCCTCGGCAAACTCCTCCCATCCCGCATCCCGAGTCTTTGCAAGGAGCGGTCCGATGTCGAATGCTTCCAGCCTGCTGTCCCTGATCAAAGGTGCCCGCCTCGTCGATCTTTCGGTGATGACCGGCCCGAATCAGCCTTCTTCCCCGCCCGAGGGGCAGCGTTTTGGCCAGTACATGATGAACCACTACACTTGGCCGCGCGGGAAGTTCCTTGAATACGTGCAAGTCCACGACGACCACACCGGCACCCATTGCGATGCGCCCAGCCACATGATCCCGCCGCCCGACAGCGGCCTGCCGCACGCCAGCGACCAAGGCCGGGTCACGATCGAACAGCTTGACCTCAATGACATGATCGGCCCCGCCGTGGTGGTCGATGTCCGGCCCCTGATCGCGACGGTGCCCAAGGGTGACAAGACCCACCTCGCCCGCAGCCCTGTCATCGACCGGCCCTATCTTGCGGCGTGGGAGCGTGAAAATGGCACCTTCGCCCCCGGTGACATCGTGCTCTTTCGCAGCGACTGGTCCGACACCTATTTCCGGCCCTACCCTGAGGGCTTTGCCTACGACCGCTCCCATCCCGCGCCGGGCGCCGACGCCATCGCGCTTTTGCATGAACGCGGCGTCCGCCATATCGGCATCGACGGCCGCGGCATCGGGCTGATGCAAGACGATTACAGCCCGCATTGGGCGGCCCTGGGCTTCGGCATGATTGCCACCGAAAACTTGACCAACCTTGGCAAACTGCCGACGCGCGGCGCCGTCTTCATCTTCCTTCCGCACAAGTTCGAGGGTGCGACCGGCGGCATGGGGCGTGCTATTGCGCTGATCAGCGGCTGATGTCGCGAAGTAATATTTTACTAAAAGAATCCGCTTCCCTTTGCGGTTCACTTTGCTACGACTGGTACAAAAGAGGGAGGATCTTATGACTATTCGCTGGGGCATCATCGGGCCGGGGTCCATCGCCAACAACTTCGCTGACGGCCTGGCGCAATCGGAAAGCGGTCGGCTGACGGCCATCGCCAGCCGCGACACCACACGACGTGCCAGTTTTGGCGACAAATACAAAATTCCCACCGCCAGGCGTTATGCCGATTATGCGGCCATCCTTGCCGACAAGGATGTCGACGCGATCTATGTCTCCACCCCCCATCCATGGCACGCCGAGCTTAGCATCGCCGCATTGCGCGCCGGAAAACATGTGCTGTGCGAAAAACCCGCCGGGATGAATGGCGCCGAAGTGGTGGCGGTAACCGAGGTCGCGGCCCAGGAAGGCCGCTTCTTCATGGAAGCCTTCATGTACCGCTGCCACCCCCAGATTGCCCGCGTACTGGCGATCATCAAAAGCGGTGAGATCGGCGTTCCCCACCATATCAAGACCCATTTCGGCTTCAACGCCCCCTACCGGCCCGGCTCGCGGCTTTACGACCTGGCACTGGGCGGTGGGGCGATCCTGGATGTCGGCGGCTATCCGGTGTCGCTTGCACGCCTGATCGCCGGTGCGGCCATCGACGCGCCTTTTGACAACCCGACTGCCGTGAAAGCCATAGGCGTCTTGGCCGAAACCGGAGCCGATGCAGTGGCCTACGGACTATTGACTTTTGCCTCTGGCTTTACGGCTGAAATTGCCACCGCCTGCGGTCGCAACATGGACAACCGCGCGGTGATCTCCGGCCCGCTCGGCCAAATCGTCATCGACGACCCTTGGGTGCCCGGGCGCAATGCCGGTCCCTCGGATGCCACGCTTCACATCACCGTCCGCACCGTCACCCGCGACGAGGTGCTGCGCGACCCCCGCATGCTGTTCGCGTTCGAGGCCGAGCATGTCAGTCGCGCCATCGCGGCGGGTCTGCTTCAGGCCCCCCACCCCGCCCCCTCACATGCCGACAGCATCGGCAACAACGACACGCTGGACCGTTGGCGGGCCGAGGTCGGCTCGAAAACCTTCGCCGAAGATCCGGCAACCAACCGACGGTTGCCCGGCGTTCTGCCCAAGGGCCTGCCCGCGATGCCCAGGATCAAACTCGACGGCGTGACCCTGCCCGTCTCGAAACTGATCCTCGGCTGTGACAACCGCAACACCGTGGCCGACGGCGCGATTGTCTGGGACGCCTGGATGGCGGCAGGCGGCAACGCCTTTGACACCGGCCATATCTATGGCGGCGGCCTGCATGAAAAGGTGCTTGGCCAATGGATGGCAGCGCGCGGTGTGGCCAAAGACGTGGTCGTTCTGGTCAAGGGCGCCCACACCCCCTATTGCACCCCCAGAACCATCGGCACGCAACTGGCGATCTCACTCGAACGGCTGGGGCTGGACCACGCCCCCATCTACCTCATGCACCGGTACGGCGGGATTGTCCCGGTGC
>JANXPK010000757.1 GCA_025357355.1 Rhodobacterales bacterium | reverse complement strand
TTTATCTGATGGGCGCCCGCGACGCGACGGTGAAATTCGCCGATGTCTATGCCCAGAACAAATCGCCGACCGCCCGTGCCGATTATGAGGCCCTTCTTGGCGATCTGGAGACCAATTTTGCCGCCCGCACCAAGGCACTTTTGTCCGACAACCACACCGATCTTGATATCGAAATTCAAGTTTTGCGCGACCGGCTCAAGCTCGAAGGCTAGAACCCCGGCTGGCGCACCCTACATAACCCAAATCGCCCGCTGCCCGGGCTTCAAGAGTGAGAATGTCCATGACCGATACCGTCCGTGATCAGGCCGCCACCGCCCTTGCCGAGGTTGAGAAGGTTACCGCCGCCGTGATGCCCGACCCTGTCGCAACGGTCGTCCCGCTTGATGCCGCCCCCGCGCCGCAAGCCGCCGAAATCAAGAAGCGGATGGACGAGATCGACATGACCAACACCCAGTCGATCATCTCTTTCGGCGCTGCGGCTCAGTCCGAATTGCAATCGATCAGCCAGGACATGCTGGCGGGTGTCAAGAACAAGGACGTCGGCCCCGCAGGTGACGCGCTGGGCGAAATCGTCACGACCATCCGCGGCTTTTCGGGCGAAGAGCTGGACGTGAACCGTCAGCGCAGTTGGTGGGAGAAGCTGACCGGCGCCGCCGCCCCACTTGCCCATTTCATGGCACGTTATGAACAGGTGCAGACCCAGATCGACCGCATCACCGAAAACCTGATGATCCACGAGAATACCCTGCTCAAGGACATCAAAGCGCTTGATATCCTTTATGCAAAAACCCTGACCTTCTATGACGAGCTGGGCCTTTATATTGCTGCTGGCCAAGCCAAGCTGAAGGAACTGGATGGCACCACCATTCCGGCGAAAGAGGCCGAAGTGAAGGCCGCACCCGAAGCCGATCAGCTCAAGAAGGCGCAAGAGCTGCGCGACATCCGCTCTGCCCGCGACGACCTTGAACGCCGGGTCTATGACTTGCAACTGACCCGTCAGGTCACGATGCAGTCACTGCCGTCGATCCGGCTGGTGCAGGAAAACGACAAGTCGCTGGTCGGCAAGATCAACTCGACCCTGATGAACACGGTGCCGCTGTGGGAAACCCAACTGGCGCAGGCCGTCACCATTCAGCGCAGCAAAGAGGCCGCGCAGGCGATCAAGTCGGCCAACGACCTGACCAACGAGCTTTTGACCGAGAACGCCAAGAACCTGAAGGAAACCAACAAGATGGTGCGCACCGAGATGGAGCGTGGCGTCTTTGACATCGAATCAGTGCAGTCGGCCAACCAGACCCTGATCGACACCATTCAGGAAAGCCTGGCCATTGCCGATGAAGGCAAGGCCCGCCGCGCTGCAGCGGAAGTGGAGCTTGCCAAGATGCAGGATGCACTCAAGACCACCCTGTCGGCTGCGCGCGCCAGCGGAGCCGGTCAGGGTGATGTGACGGGGGGCGCGTTGCAAGGCTGATGGCGTCACGGGTTCGCGGTCCAGCCCTGTCCTTTTGCGCGGCCGTGCTGGCGGCTGCGGCTGGTTTGGCTGGCTGTGTCGAGACGTCGTCTCAGCCAGCCTTTACCCCGGCTGCCGTGGCCCAGCCCCCGCGAGATACCCCCGCCAGTGCCGCGATGCGGACCCATTATACCGAAGTGCAGTCGCTGTTGTTGTCCGAAGGCCTGCTGCGCACCGTTACCAGCCCGCCAGATGCACCCTTTACCGGCCGCAATCTGGCCGAGAATTTCCTGCGGATCGCGTTCTTCAACGAATACACCTACGGCAACGACAGCATGACCCACCGCGCCTCGCCCATCCACCTGCTGCGCTGGGACACGCCGGTTCGGGTTTCGGTGGTGTTCGGCGCCTCGGTTCCGCCGGACCGCCGGTCGATTGACCGGGCCAGCGTGGCTTCGTATTTCGCCAAGCTGGCCAGCATCACCGGCCATCAGATCGAGATGACGGACCAGAACCCCAACTTCTGGGTTCATTTCGCCTCTGTCGATGAATTGGCCACTCTTGGCCCGACCCTCGCCCGCGAATTGCCCGAGATCGCCACCAACCAGATTGGCAGTGCCACCGCGATGGACGCCAATACCTATTGCCAGGTCTTCACCCAGTCTGACCCGCTGACCTCGACCTATGTCGCCGCCGCCGCGGTCATCCCCTCGGAACACCCCGACCTGATGCGCCTGATGTGCATCAACGAAGAGCTGGCCCAGGCGCTTGGCCTGCCCAATGACAGCAATGCCGCGCGCCCCTCGATCTTCAACGACGACGAAGAGTTCGCGCTCTTGACCCGGCAGGACGAGTTGATGCTGCGCCTGCTTTACAACCCCGCCCTCCGCCCCGGCATGACCGAGGATGAAGCGCGGCCCATCGTCAATACCCTTGCAACCCGCCTGATGGGCGGCGAAAGTTGACCGCACAGGCGGCAAAGGAGTGATCCATGGTCTTCGGCTTCCTCAAAGGCGAATTCATCGACGTCATCTCATGGCTTGATGACACGCGCGACACGATGGTCTGGCGGTTTGAACGCCGTGACAACGCCATCAAATACGGCGCCAAGCAGACAGTGCGTGAAGGTCAGGCGGCGGTTTTCATCAACGAGGGCCAACTGGCCGACGTGTTCCAGCCCGGTCTTTACGAGCTGCAGACCAACAACATGCCGATCATGACGACACTGCAGCACTGGGACCACGGCTTTCAGTCGCCCTTCAAATGCGAGATCTATTTCGTCAACACCACCCGTTTCAACGACCTGAAATGGGGTACCCAGAACCCGATCATGTGCCGCGACCCCGAGTTTGGCCCGGTCCGTATCCGCGCCTTCGGCACCTATTCGATGCGCGTCACCGACCCTGCCGTCTTTATGAAAGAGGTGGTCGGCACGGATGGAGAGTTCACCTCCGACGAAATCTCCACCCAGATCCGCAACGTGATCGTGCAGCAGATGAGCCAGGCTTTGGCCAAATCCGGCATCCCGGTGCTGGATATGGCGGCCAACACGATGGACCTCGCCAAGCTGGTTGCCACCTCGATCGCACCGACCGTGGCCGCTTACGGCCTGATCCTGCCAGAGTTTTATATCGAGAATATCTCCCTTCCCGACGAGGTG
>JANXPK010000746.1 GCA_025357355.1 Rhodobacterales bacterium | reverse complement strand
CCGAAGGCCCGGGAGGAGGTGGGCCGGTCGTACGTCGTATGCAGGTCGCCCTGCGGAATTTAGGCGGCAACCCCGGGGAGGAGGCCGGGGTTGCCGGTCGTGCGATCAGCCCAGGGGAGGAGGTCCGGGCGGACCGTACAGCTTTGGCCTAAGGGCCGAAGAAAATGGCGGCGATGCCAGGGAGGAGGACGGCATCGCCGCTGCGCCAAGGACCGTCAGGGAGGAGGTTGACGGCCACGGCAAACTTATTTCGTGTAGACCGTTGCGCGGGCGAGCGCGGTGATTTCAAAGCGCGAGATGCCCAGATCGCTGAGATCGCGGTCGCTGAGGTTGGAAAGTTCCAAGACGGTCTGGCGATAGACCCGGCGCTTTTCCGCGCTGTCCTTGACCATTTTGACGACCGCTGCGAAGCGATCAGAGAAGCCCAGTACCGACGAGCGAGAATTTACAAATGCCATTTCAGCCTCACATTCTTTGCTTTGGCGCCGCACCCGTTCGTGTGTCGAAAAGATCCTGTCGCGCTGTTAGGGCAAACATGGGCCCGTTGCTGCAACTGCACAATACGCCGATCCGGCAATGCCGCTATGCAGCATAAACATGGCTGAGTGTCATGAAATATTCATGCTTTCCAGAGCCTTCGCTGAAATTTTGAGCATTTGGTCAAGCAGGACTTGCCCTTGCCTGCAAAGCAGAACACCCTGCCGCAAGCTTGGGCAGTGGAGAAACGCATGACCGTATCGCGCGAGGATGTTGTGGCCGTCCTGTCACGGATTGCCGTCCCGGCTGGCGGGGATCTGGTCAGCCGGGACTTGATTCGGGCGCTGACGGTCGAGGGCGGCGTGGTGCGGTTCGTGATCGAGGCGCTGACCCCAGACGAGGCGCGCGGCCTGGGGCCGGCACAAGATGCGGCGGAAGCGGCGCTGAAGGCGTTGCCGGGTGTGACCGCAGTTCAGGCGGTCATCACGGCGCATGGGCCTGCGGTCAAGCCGCCACCGCCGAACCTGAAGATCGGGCAGCATCCGACACCGCAGCAGGGCGGGCCGCAGCGGGTGGCGGGGGTGGACCGGATCATCGCCATCGCCTCGGGCAAAGGGGGGGTGGGCAAGTCCACCGTCGCCTCGAACCTCGCGGTGGCGCTGGCGCGGGCCGGGCGGCGGGTGGGATTGCTCGACGCCGATATCTATGGGCCGAGCCAGCCGCGGATGATGGGGGTGACCAAGCGCCCGGCCTCGCCCGATGGCAAGATCATCGAGCCGTTGGTGGCACATGGCGTCACCATGATGTCGATCGGGCTGATGTTGAAGGACGACGAGGCGGTGATCTGGCGCGGGCCGATGATCATGGGGGCGTTGCAGCAGTTGTTGACGCAGGTCGCCTGGGGCAAGCTGGACATCCTGATCATCGACCTGCCGCCGGGGACGGGGGATATTCAGCTGACGCTGTGCCAGCGGACCCATCTGACCGGGGCGCTGGTAGTATCGACGCCGCAGGACGTGGCGTTGCTGGATGCAAGGAAGGCCATCGACATGTTCGTCAAGCTGAAGACCCCGGTGCTGGGGCTGATCGAGAACATGTCGACCTATATCTGCCCCAATTGCGGCCATGAGGCGCATATTTTTGGTCACGGCGGGGTCGCGGCCGAGGCGGTGAAGCTGGACCTGCCGTTCCTGGGCGAGTTGCCGCTGAACCTGGAAGTGCGGCTGGCTGGGGATATGGGCACGCCGATTTCGGCGACGGACGGTCCCTTGGCCGAGCCTTACAAGCGGCTGGCGGCGCGGTTGATTGCGGGGGGCATGGCATGATCGTCCGGCCCGTTGCCCAAGCAGACCGGCAGGTCTGGGAAGAGATGTTTGACGGCTATGCGGCGTTTTACAAGACTGCCGTCGGGCCCGAGGCCAAGGCGGCGGTCTGGGACTGGATTTTCGCGGATGACCCGGATTTCTGGTGCAATCTGGCGGAGGTTAACGGCAAGGTGATGGGCTTTACCCAGTACCAGCTGATGCATCGCTCGTTGTCGGGGGCCAGGGTCTGCTATCTGTCGGATCTGTATGTCCGCCCGGACGTGCGGGGCAGTGGTGTCGGACGGGCGTTGATCGACCATGTCATCGGCATTGCGCGGGCGCGGGGGATTACCAACGTGCGCTGGTTGACGCAGGAGTTCAACTATGCCGGGCGCAGGCTGTACGACAGCTACCGGCCGAAGAGCGATTTCATTCTGTATTCGGTGCCGGTGGAAGGGTAGGACTGGAGGGTTTCACACCCTCCACCCTCGCCAGTGGTTCTCGGACCAATGGCGAAACACTGGCTCGACCTGTGGGATATTTATGAAAAGATGAATGGACTACCAGGCGGCGGTTTGGCGTTTGCGGAAAAAGCCGCCGGTGGGGCCGTCGTCGGGTAGAAGGGCGAGCCAGAGCGGGGTATCGGCGCCCTCCTCGGGGGTGAGCGGGGCACCGGTGCCGCCCATTCGCGTTGCGACCCAGCCCGGATCGCAGGCGTTGATCTTCACACCATCGGGCAGGTCGCGGACGAGGGCGCGGGTCAGGGCGTTGAGGGCGGCCTTGGCCACGCCGTAGGCGCCGGGGCCGCCAAGGCCCTGGGCATGGGCGCCCCAGCCGGAGGACAGATTGACGATGCGGCCCCAGCCGGTTTGTCTCCAATGTGGGGTGCAGAGGCGGATCAGGTCGAGGGGGGCGTTCACCATCACCTCCATCGCCGTGTCGAAATCGCTGCCCTTGGACAGGAGCGACGTGTGGCCGAGGAGGCCCGCGTTGTTGATCAGGATGTCGAAACCGTCGGATTTGGTGACGGCGCTGAAACAGCTGTCGGCGTCTTGCAGGTCGATGTGGGAGTAAAGGCAGCCAAGCGCGGCGGCGGTGGTGCGGCCGTCTTCGGGGTTGCGGGCGCCGATGGTGACGGTACAGCCCTTGGCCATCAGGCCCGCCGCGATGGCGCGACCGATGCCGCGATTGCCGCCGGTGACCAGGGCAGTGGGGTGCAGGGGGCGGGGCATTTCAGCGGGTGTCGGCGAGGTGGGCGGCGATGATCTCGTCAAAGTCGCGGTCGGCGACGAAGCCGAGTTTGCGGGCACGAGTGGCGTCATAGCCGAGCGCCCAGCCCATGACGATCTTTTCGACCGTCGGATCTGGGTTGCGGGTGATCAGTTTGAGTGCGGCGGGACCGGCGGCACGGCTCAGGGCGGCGAGCTGGTCGGCTACGGTGGCGCTGAGGCCGGGGACGGAGAGGGCGCGGTCGGTGCCGAGGGGGGCGGTGTCCATTTGGGCCGCGTGACGGAAGAAGCCGATGGCAGCGCGGGGAGAGGCGAACCAGTGGCGGGTGGTTTCGGGGACAGGCAGGTTGGCGGGTTGGCCCGCGAGGGGTTCGCGCAGGATGTTGGAGAAGAAGGAGCTTGCGGCACGGTTCGGCAGCCCAGGTCGGATGCAGATGGTGGGTAGTCTCAGGGAGACGCCATCGATGAAGCCGCGGCGGGAGTAGTCGTTGATCAAAAGCTCGGCGATGGCCTTTTGGGTGCCGTAGGAGGTGAGGGGGACGGTGTGGAAGTCATCGGGGATGCTGGCGGGGAAGGGGCGGCCCATCACGGCGGCGGAGGAGGCGAAGATGAGCTTGGGGTGGTAATTGGGGGTGTGGCGGATTTCTTCGAGCAGGGCGCGGGTGGCGTCGAGGTTGACGGCGTAGCCCTTGTCGAAATCAGCCTCGGCCTCGCCCGAGACGATGGCAGCGAGGTAGTAGATAGTTTGGGGTTTGTGAGCCAGCAGGCGGGCCGGGGTGGCGGGGTCGGTGAGGTTGAGGGTGAGGGTGGTGGCACCAGGCAGGGTGGGCGGGGGGACGACATCGGCGAGCAGCATGGGTTGGCCTGCGAGGCTTTCGGCGAGCTTGCGGCCGATCATGCCGGCGGCTCCGATGATGAGGTTGGTCATGGTTGTCCCCCT
>JANXPK010000742.1 GCA_025357355.1 Rhodobacterales bacterium | reverse complement strand
ATGCCCAGCACCCGTGCGGCATCCTGAATCTGCGCTGTCATCGTGATGTCGGCGTCTGATGGCGTGGGGTCGCCCGAGGGATGGTTGTGCACCAGAATGATGGCGCTGGCGTTCAATTCCAACCCGCGCTTGACCACCTCGCGCGGATAGACCGGCACATGGTCGACTGTGCCCTTGGCCTGCTCTTCATCGGCAATCAACACATTCTTGCGGTCCAGAAACAGGATGCGGAACTGCTCGGTCTCGCGGTGCGACATCGCGGTGTGGCAATAGTCGATCAAGGCGTCCCAAGACGACAGCACCGGCCGGTTCATCACCTTGGCCCGCATCAGCCGCTGTGCCGCTGCTTCAATGATCTTCAACTCCTGCACCACCGCCTCGCCCACGCCCTTGACCATCAAAAGCCGGGCCGGGACCGCCGAAACCACCCGGTTGAAATCGCCAAACGTCTCCAGCAGCAGCCGCACGAGCGGCTTCACATCCTGCCGTGGAATGGCCCGGAACAGTACCAACTCCAGCAGTTCGTAATCCGGCATCGCCACAGCCCCACCTTCCATGAACCGCGACCGCAGCCGTTTGCGATGGTCGGCGATGTAAGAGGGCAGCTTGGCGGGCAATGCAGCGACACTGGCCTCGTCCTCATCCCCCGCCAAAGTGAACAAGGGCAGACCTCCGTCGCTGAAGCCATTGCGTGCCATAAGGCGAACTTGCCACGGCCGTGGTGAAGAAATGGTTAACAACTGCGCCGCCAATTGCCCGGTCTGCGTCTGAACCAGCCCGGCTTTCTCTTGCAAGCCAACCAACCTATGCTGCAGGCATGACCGACCCTTGCATCATCTGCGTCGCCATCACCGGCTCCCTGCCCACCAAAGCCGATAACCCGGCGGTGCCCATTTCCATCGCCGAACAGATCACTGCGACCCATGCGGCGTTCGAGGCGGGCGCCAGCGTTGTCCACGCCCATGTCCGCGATGACCTTGGCAAGCCGACCTCGGACCCCGCACGCTTTGCCCTTCTGATGGAGGGAGTGCGGACCTATTGCCCCGGCATGATCATCCAGCTTTCCACCGGTGGTCGGTCCGGTGCCGGACAAGCGCGTGGCGGCATGTTGCCGTTGCGGCCTGACATGGCCTCGCTCGCGGTCGGCTCAAACAACTTTCCGGGCCGGGTCTATGAAAACCCGCCCGATCTGGTGGACTGGCTGGCCGCCGAAATGCTCCGCTACGACGTCAAGCCCGAGATCGAGGCATTCGACCTGAGCCACATCTTCCAGGCGGCCGCGATGCAGGCCAAGGGCCAGCTTGCGGGCA
>JANXPK010000704.1 GCA_025357355.1 Rhodobacterales bacterium | reverse complement strand
TTTATGAAAAGATGAATGGGGTCAGAGCGCCAGTTTGGTCCAGGCGCCATTTTTCTTGGACGACCGCACGCACGCATCGACAAAGGCGACGCCTTCCAGACCCTCTTTCAGGCCGGGGAAGGTGGTTGCGGGGTCAAGTGCGGTGCCGTCACGGCGGGCGATGATGGCACGGGCAGCTTCGGCGTAGATGTTGGCAAAGCCTTCGAGATAGCCTTCGGGGTGGCCAGCGGGGATGCGCGTCAGGCGGGCGGCATCGGGGCCGGTGCCAGCGCCGCCACGGGTCAGGCGGTATTTGGGTTTGTTATAGGGGGTGATCCACAGGTAGTTGGGGTTTTCCTGTCCCCATTCCAGCCCGCCCTTGGTGCCGTAGATACGCAGGCGCAGGCCGTTTTCCTGTCCGGCGGCGACCTGAGAGCACCACAGAGTGCCCCGCGCGCCGGACGTGTAGCGCAGCATGACATGGGCGTTGTCATCGACCCGCCGGCCGGGGACGAAGCTTTGCAGGTCGGCGGCGAGGGTGTCGAGCGTCAGGCCGGAGACAAAGTTTGCAAGGTTGAAGGCATGGGTGCCGATGTCGCCCGTTGAGCCACCGGCGCCAGAGCGGGCGGGGTCGGTGCGCCAGTCAGCTTGTTTCTGGCCTGACGCCTCGACCGCCTCGGTCAGCCAATCCTGGATGTATTCGACGTTGACGAGGCGGAGGTCGCCAAGCTCACCTGCGGCAACCATGGCGCGGGCCTGACGGATCATCGGGTAGCCGGTGTAGTTGTGGGTCAGGGCGAAGATGGAGTTAGAACCTTGGATGGCTTTGGCGAGGCGCCTGGCGTCGGGCAAGGTGCCGGTTAGCGGCTTGTCGCAGATGACATGGATGCCGCGTTTGAGGAAGGGCAGGGCGGTCGGGGCGTGCAGGTGGTTGGGGGTAACGATGGCGACAGCCTCGATCCCATCCTTGCGGCGGGACTCTTTGGCGGCCATTTCTTCGAAGCTGGCGTAAGAGCGCGCGACGCCGAGGTCGGCGGCTGAAGCCGCAGCACGGTCTGGGTCGGAGGAGAAGGCCCCGGCGACGAGTTCGTATTGGTCGTCAAGGCGGGCGGCAATGCGGTGGACGGCGCCGATGAAGGCGCCGCGGCCACCGCCAACCATGCCAAGGCGGATGCGGGGGGCGCGGGCGACGTGAGCGGCGGTGATGGCCATGGGGGGTCTCCTTTAGGTCCAAGCCTGACGGATCAATTGGATCGCATCTTTGGCGAGTTGAGTTTCAGATGTGAAGAGGGGCCGCCAGATTTTCGTGGCGGCGGCGATGTCTGGCAGGGCCTGACTGAAGGCCTCGACAGAAATCCAGTGGTCGTAACCGGCGGCAGTCAGGGTTTTCAGAGCCGGGACGATGGCGGCGTGGCCGGTGCCCGGGGTGCCGCGGTCGTTTTCACTGACGTGGAAATGGGTGACCGAGGGCAAGGACTGGGTGAGGGCGGCGACCGGGTCGCGTTCCTCGATATTGGCGTGGAAGGTGTCGAAGAGGGTGCCGTAGTTGGGGCGGTTGACGGCGGTGGCGAGCGCGGCAGCCTGGGCTGCGGTGTTCAGCGCATAACACTCGAAGCGATTCAGCGGTTCGATCGCGAGGCGCATAGGGGCGTAGTCGGCTATGTCGGTCTGTGATGCGACAAGACGGTCCCATTCGCGCGGCGTCGGGCCATGGCCGGTGAATTGGGCGAGGGGTTGGTGGAAAGGTCCAGCGATGACCTCGGCGCTCAGGGCCGCGGCGCAATCGACCAGCCAGTGCAAGTGGTCGTGGCCGGCCTGACGCTGCGCGGGGTCATCCGACAAGGGATCAGCGCCGGGTTTCAAGGTGCCGGCGACGGCGGCGGCGAGACCCTCGCCTGCGACCATGCGGCCGGTTTCGGCGAAGTCCGCCGGGGTTCCGGTGAAGACCGGAACCTCGACGCCGTCATAACCAAGCGACTTCAGCAGGCGCAGGGTGGGCAGGTGGGCGGGCGTCAACCGGCTGGTCCAGAGAAGCAGGTTGACGCCGATCTTCATCAATCGAGACCAAGCATCTTGCGGTTGGCGGCGCGGTCGGCACCGGACGAGGCGAAGTCGTCAAAGGCTTTTTCGGTGACGCGGATGATGTGGGCGGCGACGAATTCGGCACCTTCGCGCGCCCCATCCTCGGGGTGTTTGAGGCAGCATTCCCATTCGACCACGGCCCAGCCCGCAAAGCCGTACTGGGTGAGTTTCGAGAAGATGCCAGCAAAGTCGACCTGACCGTCACCGGGTGAGCGGAAGCGACCGGCGCGGTTGATCCACGACTGAAAGCCGCCATAGACGCCCTGGCGCCCGGTGGGGTTCAGTTCGGCATCCTTGACGTGGAACATCTTGATCCGGTGGTGATAGATGTCGATATGATCAAGGTAATCAAGGTGTTGCAGGACGTAGTGGCTGGGGTCGTACAGCATGTTGGCGCGGGGGTGGTTCTTGACCCGTTCGAGGAACATCTCAAAGCTGATGCCGTCGTGCAGGTCCTCGCCGGGATGAATTTCGTAACACAGGTCGACGCCACAGGCGTCGGCGTGATCGAGGATCGGGGTCCAGCGGCGGGCAAGTTCGTCGAAGGCTTCCTCCACGAGGCCCGCGGGGCGCTGGGGCCAGGGGTAGAGGTAGGGCCAGGCGAGGGCGCCCGAGAAAGTGGCGTGGGCGGTAAGGCCGAGGTTCTTTGATGCCGAGAGGGCCTTGGTGACCTGATCCACCGCCCAGGCGGCGCGCGCCTTGGGGTTGCCACGCACGGCAGGGGCGGCAAAGCCGTCGAAGGCAGCGTCATAGGCCGGGTGGACGGCGACAAGCTGGCCCTGCAAGTGGGTGGACAGTTCGGTGATCTGGACGCCCGCGTCGGCGGCAATGCCCTTGAGGTCGTCGCAATACGTCACGGACGCCGCAGCCTTGTCGAGATCGATCAGACGGGCGTCCCAGCTTGGGATCTGCACGCCTTTATAGCCGATGCTGGCCGCCCATTTGGTGATGGCGGCAAAGCTGTTGAACGGGGCAACATCGCCAGCAAACTGGGCGAGGAACAGGGCGGGGCCCTTGATGGTCTGCATTTCGTCCTCCGTAAACGGTTATTTCAGATCGACATGATCGGGCCGGTCAAGGAATTGGCCCTGTTCGGGAGCGCGCCGCTCGATGGCCGCCATCAACGTGCGCGCAAGAAAGGTGCCTGCGCGACTGACGTCTTCGCGGATCACAATGATTTCCTTGCGAAAGCGGTGCAAGAAATAATTCGCCTCTTTCGAGACGAGATCGAAATCGCGCCCGATGGTCCTGCCCGCCTGTTCAGCCCCCGCGACGGCCGCGACCGCGCTGCTGGGAGAGCCGGTCAGGATGCCGTCGATCGGCGGGTCGCGGCGCATACGCTGATCAACCGCCGCTTCGATCTCGTCGGCCGGAGTGTCGCTGGTAACGTCCGCCATGAATTCATGGGTCATGCCCAGGCTTTGGGATTCGGTGACAAAGCCGGTGGTCATGTGGACGGAATAGCTGTGTTCGGCGGGGGGACGGATCAAGAGAAGATGCTTGCGACCCCGGGCATGCAGGGCGCGGACGCCGATGCGGGCATAGGCCTCATTGTCAAAGTCGAAGAACGGGTGCTCGATGCCCATATGGGTGCGGCCATGGGTGACGAAGGGAAAATTACGGTCGGACAGATAGCGCACGCGGGGGTCGTCGACCGAGGTCTGGTTCAGCACGATACCGTCGGCGGATTCAGTTTCGACGATGTAGCGGATCGGGTCCATCGGATCCTGATCGGGAAAGAATGGCGTCACGACCAGGTGGTAAGGCGTGCCGCGCAGGGCGTCGGCGATCGAGTAGATCAGCTGCGAAGGGTTGGACATGTCCGAAACGGTGGACAGTGTCACGGCGATGACATTGGTCTTGCCGGTGCGCAGACGCACCCCGGCGCGGTTGGGACGGTAGCCCAGACGCTCTGCCGTTTCACGCACGCGACGCTTGGTTTCCTCGCCGATGTCTGGCGCGTCTTTGAGAGCGCGGCTGACGGTGGGGATGGCAAGACCGGTTTCGGCGGCTATGGTCTTCAGCGTCGGGCGCTGCGAATCAGTGGGCAAGAGATGCAGGCCGCTCACGTCACCAATCCCCGAGCTTGCGACCGGCTGCAGCGAATCACCCTGGCGGTGAGGCGCGATATGCAGGTGCAGCGAGCGGACGTGAGTGCGGTCGGACGCCACCCGAAGTCATGGGGTCTGCCAAGCCGGAAGCGGCTTTGGTTGCAAGGAAATTTCCCCGGCGTCGTGGCAGGCTGGGGCAATGTTGCACTGCAGAATTGACGAGGGCGGGGCATGTTCATGGCATTTCAGGACAAGGGATTCGGGGCCATTCAACGCCCTGAAATTCGTGATGGGCAAGCGAAAAGATTGCTTGAATGAAAAAACTATAACGTTATAGAATTGTCCTACAACGATTTAGAAACTGCAAAAAACTGGGAGGACTACATGAAGTACTGGAAACTGGCTGCGGCGCTTTGCGCCTCGGTAGCACTGCCGTCGGTTGCAACGGCCACGGATCTGGAAGTCACGCACTGGTGGACTTCCGGCGGTGAAGCGGCCGCTGTGGCCGAGTTCGCCAAGGCGTTTGACGCCACCGGCAACCACTGGGTAGACGGCGCCATCGCCGGTTCGGGCGACGTCGCCCGCCCGATCATCATCAGCCGGATCATGGGCGGCAACCCGATGGGTGCGACCCAGCTGAACCCGGGCAAGGACGCGGACGATCTGGTGAAAGCCGGTCTGATGCTGGACCTGACCGATCTTGCGACCAAGGACAAATGGGCAACGACGTTGCGGCCGAAATCGCAGTTGGACAGCTGCACCTATAGCGGCCACGTCTATTGCGTGCCGGTCAACCTGCACTCGGCCCAGTGGATGTGGACCAACCGCAAGGTGTTCACCGACGCAGGCCTGACCCCGCCGAAAGACTGGAACGAGCTGATCGCCGATGCGCCCGCGTTGAAGGCCAAGGGCATCATGCCGCTGTCGATCGCCGAAGGCTGGCCGGTGTCACTGCTGGTGCAGGACCTTGCCGTCGCCATCGCTGGCGTGGACAACTATGTGGCCGCCTACAAGGGCCGTGACCTCAAGGTCGCCGGTGGCCCGGAGTGGGGCAAGGTGTTCGCCGCCGTTGACGTGGCGCGCAAGCTGGTTGATCCCAAGACCGTCGTTCCGCAGTGGAACGAAGCCGTTGGTCTTGTGATCAAGGGGACTGCGGCCGCCAACGTGATGGGCGACTGGGCCGGCGGTGAATTCACCGTGGCCAAGATGGTTGCCGGCAAAGACTATGACTGTTTGCCGGGCCTCGGCCTGGAGCCGGTGCTGAACACTGGGGGAGACGTGTTCTACTTCCCGAAGAACGCCGATCCCAAGATCACCGAAGCGCAGTTGAAACTGGCCGAAACGCTGGTTGCCCCGGACACCCAAGTGGCGTTCAACCTCAAGAAGGGCTCGCTGCCGATCCGTGCTGACGTGGACATGTCCAAGGCCAGCGACTGCATGAAGAAGGGTCTGGAAATCCTTGACCACGGCAGCAAGGTCTATCCGTCGGATAGCCAGATGCTGGACCGTGACTCGCTGAACCAGATCCGCGACATCTTCAACCAGTTCTGGGCCGACCCGAGCATGTCTGCGGCTGACGCCCAGGCCAAGTTCGTAGCGGTTCTGAAGGCCGCTCCACCGCTGTGATCTGACCCACAACTGAAACGTGACGACTTTGGCCCGGCGTGATTGCCGGGCCGAATTTTACCGGCCTAGGCCACATCTGGAGTAAGTTGAACCATGGACAGGCCAAACCCGCTGCTGCAGGTCAATCATCCGCAAGTTGCCATGATCGTGGTGGGGGCGGCGCTGCTGCTGGGACTTGGCTTTGCCAGCCCGCTGTTCACCATCGGCGATGTGGGCATTCCCTATTTCCGCGGCACCATACCGGCGCTGATCGCGCTAGTGGAAATTCTGGCGTTCGGGTTGGCCGTTCTGGTCTGGGGCGGCAAGAGCCGGGGCCGGCATGAGCGCACGGGCGCCCTCACGATGGCGGTGGCGCTGGGTCTGGCGCTGGTTCTGGGCGTGATTTATCTGACGGACATCTATTTGTCTTTGGCTGATCAGGTATGGTCGGGTATCGCCAGAATTCTGCCCGGCATCTATCTGTTGTTGCTGATCCTGTCGGGCGTCTTTGCGTTCGGGGCGATCGATTTCG
>JANXPK010000681.1 GCA_025357355.1 Rhodobacterales bacterium | reverse complement strand
TGTGCCAAAGCCCGCATAGTCTTGCGCCGTGCCTCCGCCCGTCATGCCGACATTGGTCGCGGCCATCGTCCCGGTGATGGTGTTGGACCCAAGGTCGATGGTCTTGTTGGTCAGCGTCTGCGTCGCTGTGTCCAGCACCATGGTGCCGCTGGCATTGGCCGCCGTGACCGTGCGCGTGGTGCCCGTGGCAACACCCGACACCTCGAATTGCAGCTTTTTGGTCGCATCGGTATTGTCGACCAGGAACGTCGCCGCGTCCGGCAGGTTGACTGCCGTTACAGTGGTGCCAAAGGCCACCGTCGGCGTGTTGATCGTGGTCGTGCCAAGGGCGCCCGACACCGCCGAGCCAAGGCTGATGTTGGTGATTGACCCTGAAACGCCCAAGGTCCCGATGCTGATGGCCTTGGTCGCGGCACTGACCGTGGCCACCGCGCCGATGCCAATGGTGGTGGCCGCCGTCTGGCTGCCGAGCACCGTGTTGGTCAGGTTGTTCAAGACCAGCGTGCCATTCACGTCCGGGAAAGTGAAGGTCCGCGTCGTCGCGGTGGTAATTCCCGACAACTGGAACTGCGCCTTCTTGGTATTGTCCACATCGTCTTGCACGGTGAAGTTGCTGTCCACGATGGTGCCGGTACCAGACATCACCACCGGACCCGTGAACGTCACCGCGCCGCTGAACGTCTGGGTGCCGCCCAGCGTCGCCAGAGTAGAGTTGATGTCCGGCACCGTCAGCGTGCGCGTGGTGCCTGTGGTGATGCCCGACACTTCGAGCCGCAGCTGCTTGGTCGCGTCGGTGTTGTCCTGAACGGTGAAGGCACTGTCCGAAAATACCGACCCACCAGCGCCGCCACCGATGACATCCATCGAGGTGCCGTTCTGCCGCGCGCGGAACTTGGCGGCGGTGGCGTCATACCACATCTCGCCATCGACCGGCCCCGACAGATCGCCTGCCGCCGGGGTCAGCCGCAGACCCTTTTGCACCTTGGTCCGCCCCGTGGTGCGGTCAAATGTCACCGCATCGGTGAAGGTCGTGCCATCGGCGCTGACCTTGATGGTGAAGTCGTCGCTGCCCGTCGTGCCCATCTCGGCCCGGCCAGAGAAGCCGGTCTGGAACATCAGGCTTGCCGTGTCGGTCGACGCCTGCTTGTTGACCTTCACCTGATGGCCCGCACCTGCGTTGTTCAGCAGCGTCGCCGGCGCGTTGACCGCCAGCCGGTTTGTCGCATCCCCCGTCGCCCCGCCAAGCCCGGCATAAAGCGCTGTCAGACTGGCGCTGCCCATCGCCACCGCCGTCACTGACGAAGCGAACGTCACCGTCGGCGTGTTGATCGTCGTCGTCCCGAGCGCCCCCGGAACGGCCGACCCGATCGCGACATTGGTCGTCGATCCCGCAACGCCCGCCGTTCCGACATTCACCGACTTGGTGCTGCCTGACAGTGTCGCCCCGCCGCCAAGCGACACCGAACCCGCCCCCGTCCCGCTGCCAAAGGTCGACCCCATCGCCGCGAAATCGACCGTCGCGGTAAAGCTTTGCCCGGCCCCGTCCAGCAGTGCGATGGTGCCCGAAAGGTTGGGCACCGTCAAAGTCCGCACTGTCCCCGTGGTCACACCCGCGACCTGAAACCGCGTCTGTTTGCTGGCGTCGCCATCGTCCTGAATGGTGAACAAGCTATCCTTGACCACCGGATTGGCCGAGGTCAGCACATCGACGCTTGCCCCGCCCTGATGCGCCCGGAAGGTGCCGCTGGTCGAATTGTACCACAGACTGCCATCGCCCGGCGTCGCTATATCGGCCGAACCCGGGTTCAACACCACGCCATTCAGCGCCGTCACCCGACCGGTGGCACCTGCCACCCGCAGCCCCTCGGTGAAGGTCGTGCCGTCCGGGCTGACCTTCAGGCTGAAATCGTCGCTGCCGGTGGTGCCCATCTCGACCCGGCCGGAATGGCCGGTCTGGAACATCACACTCGCCGTGTCCGCCGAGGTCTGCTTGTTGATCTTCAACTGATGCCCCGCACCAGCGTTGTCGAACAAAGAGGCCGGTGACGACACAGTCAGTCGGTTGGTGGCGTCCGGTGTGGCCGACACGCCAAGCTCGCTGAACACCGCCGGCGATTCCGAAGGGGCTGCCCAGATCGTGCCATTGAACACCGCCTCTTCGCCCTCGTCGGCGATATAGGCGCTCCATCCCCAGCGCGGCGGATAGAACTCCCACGCGATCCCGGCGAACACTGCGACATTCTTGGCGTGACCCGCCCATGCACCCGTGGCGCCTGGCCCCACGATATAGCAGTCCCCGATAACCGGAGTGGTCGGCGCGACCGACAGACCGCGGCTTACGACCGACAGCTGGATCAACACATCGATGATCTTCGGCGCCTCGTTGTGCGTGATGTGTTTTTGTGCCTGCGAGGGCTGGATCAGGGGCAGCGACTGGATCGTCGTCGTATCGGGCATGGATACCTCCGCGGGAACGCCTTGGCCCGGGAAACTAGTCAGAACCGGTTCATGCCCGGTAACGCGGGCGCGCGCTGCCCACCGCCGCCCCGCAACGGCCCACTGGCCTCAGCCGAGCGCCAAGGCCGCCGCAATGGCCCACATCGTCAGCCCCACCACCACCTCCAGCACCACCCACGCGCGCGGGCTGGCAAAGACTGGCACCAACCCCCGCGCGCCATAGCCCAGCGCCGCAAAGAACGACAGCGACCCCAGCATCGCCCCCACCCCGAACCATGCCTGATCGGGTGCATAATGGGTCGAGATAGAGCCCAACAGCACCATCGTATCCA
>JANXPK010000660.1 GCA_025357355.1 Rhodobacterales bacterium | reverse complement strand
CGCCCGCATCCCAGCGCGGGGCAATGCCCGCGAGATGCAGCGCCATGGCGAAATCCTCACCCGCCGTCCGCATCGTGGCAGAGCCCCACAGATCGACAACCAGCCCCTGCGGATAATCGCCATGATCCTGCAAATGGCGGCGGATCAGCTCTTCAGCCAGCTTCACCCCTTGCGAATGGGCCGCCCGCGTCGGCACTGCGCGAGGATCGACCGAATATAGATTGCGCCCGGTCGGCACGACATCGCTGCGGCCGCGGTGCGGTGAGCCGGACGGCCCCGGGGAAACAAATGCGCCGTTGAGCGCGGTCAGCAGCCCCTCACGTTCACCCGCAGCGGCGCCATAGATGTGCAACCCCTCGCCGTAGCGGCTTTCCTTGAGGTCACAGACAAAACGGTCGATCCGGGTCATCACCTCGAAAACCGAGGCGCCAGAAGGGATTGCAAGGTCTTCCTCAACCCCAAGCGCACCAGCCTCATCCCGGATGGCCCGGATCAACCGGTCACGCCGCGACGGGTCCAACCCGTCGGCGGAGGAGTATTCGTCCAACAGCTGCTCCAGCCGGGTGAAGCCTTCGGGCAGCTTGGCCGTGGCCAGCGGTGGCGGCAGATGGCCAAGAGTAACTGCGCCAATGCGCCGCTTGGCCTGCGCCGCCTCGCCGGGGTCGTTGACGATGAACGGATAGATCACCGGCATAGCCCCGGTCAGCGCCTCGGGCCAGCAGGCGCCCGACAGCGCGACCGATTTGCCCGGCAGCCATTCCAGGGTGCCGTGCGCGCCCATATGGATCAACGCATGGGTCTGACGGGCCCGCAACCATAGGTAAAAGGCGACAAAGCCGTGGCGCGGGGTTGCCGACAGGTCGTGATATTCGGCTTCGCGTAGCTGCGGGTGGCCGCGTTCGGGTTGCAGGGCAACAAGGACGTTGCCAGAAAGCAGGGCCGCGAATTGGAACATGCCATCGCGGCAATCCGGGTCCGCGGCAGGATCGCCCCAGACCTTGGCGAGGTCATCTTGCAATCTTTGCGAAAGACTGGATAAAGCCTTGCGATAGTCCGCCACGGGCCAGGTGAGTTTCTGTCGCTGAAGCGCGACCGCCAGACCCGTTTCAGGGCGGCAAACATACCCTGCAGCCGCCAGATCGCCCAGC
>JANXPK010000613.1 GCA_025357355.1 Rhodobacterales bacterium | reverse complement strand
GCTACGGGCTGACGGAATGCACCTGCCTCGTCTCGGTCAACCCGCCCGCAGGGATCAAGAAGATCGGCTCGGTCGGCGTTCCCTTTCCCTACACAAAAGTGCGCATCCTGATGACCGATGGGTCCGGCGGCTGGCGCGATTGCGCGGTTGATGAAATCGGAGAGATCTGCGTATCCAATCCCGGGGTCAATGCCGGAGCCACCTATACCGAAGCCGACAGGAACCGTGGGCTCTTTGCCGACGAGAAATTCCTGCGAACCGGCGATCTCGGCCGTCTTGATCCGGACGGCTATCTGTACATCACCGGGCGGGCCAAGGACCTGATCATTCGGGGCGGTCACAACATCGACCCCGCGATGATCGAGGATGCGCTGATGACGCATCAGGCCGTGGCATTTGCCGGTGCGATCGGGCAACCCGATGCTCATGCGGGCGAACTGCCCTGCGCCTATGTCGAACTGGTCAAGGGTGCGGTGGTCAGTGTTGCGGAACTTCTGGAATACGCCCGTGACCATATTGCCGAACGTGCCGCAGTGCCCAAGCATATCGAGATTCTGGCAGAACTGCCCAAAACCGCCGTTGGCAAGGTGTTGAAACCCGATCTGCGGCGGCGGGCCATCGCGCGGGTGCTTGATGCCAGCCTCGCAGAGGCCGGCCTTTCAGCGTCGGTGCACGAGGTGGTCGAGGACAAGAAGCGCGGACTGGTGGCCCAGATCATTGCGACCGGCCCGATCGACCGGGACGCGGTGGCCCTGGTCCTTGGAAACTTCGCCACCGCCTGGGAATGGGCCAAATAGACCAGATAAGTTTTCGTTTGCATGAATCGTCAATCTATCCAATTCTGCTTTGAATTCGGTTGGGGAGGTTGAGAATGAAATATTTACCGATAACCGCGCTACTCGGGTTGGCAGGCTTTGTTGCTGACCCGGCATTCGCCGACAAGACCGACGTGCTTTATCAAAACCAAAGCTGGATGGTCGAAGGCGTCACTTTCGATGACGGCACCTATGCCTGCCTGGCTGAAGTGACCGACCCGGGGGAAAGCTTTTCGATCTGGATATTTCCAGACAAGTCGATCCGCCTGCAATTCTATTCGTCCGATTGGGACATGACTGCTGGTGACACCGCCAATCTGCAGGCAGAGATTGACCACCGCTCGCCCTGGGTCATCCCCGATGCCCAGTTGACCCAGCATTCCGCGCTCTATGATCTGCCGAACTCCAACGAGAGCGTCAATTTCGTGGTTGAAGTCGCCAAAGGCTCGACCCTGCACCTGCGGACAGAAAAAGGCGAATTCCTGCGGGATTATTCGCTGGCGGGGTCGTCAGCGTCGATTCAGTATCTGGTAGATTGCGGCAACGCCATCACCGGCGATCGCAATCCGTTCAACTGATCAAAGCGCGTCGCTGTCCAGCCAGATGGTGACGGGGCCGTCGTTGTTAAGGCTGACATCCATGTCAGCGCCGAAGATGCCTTTGGCCGTCGGAACACCCTCGGCCTCGATGCGGGCAGCGAAGTAGTCGTAAA
>JANXPK010000574.1 GCA_025357355.1 Rhodobacterales bacterium | reverse complement strand
GCAATCTGCACATCCTTGCCATCGCGCTCGACCGCGGTATCCGACAGGGCGGCGGTGACGAGGTCAAGCGTGGCTTGGGTATCGTGAACGCGGCCCATGTCGGAATGGTTGACACCGGTCTGCTGGGCCAGAGCCAGGGTCATGCGGTCGGATTCGACCCGCGCCTGATCGCGTTCCTTGATGGTGCGGCGCAGGGTGTTCTGGATGACGTCGATGCCGGTTTCCAACTCGCGTCGGCTGTCTTCCGAGGCGAGCAGGCGCCCTTGCATCGCCGAAACCTGGGACAGGGCAAGATTGAAGCGGTCCTGCGCGCCCGCAGCCTCGGCGACTCGCAGGTCGCGGTCGTCCGACAGGGCGGTCAGGCGTTGTTCGTAAAGCGTGGTCTGACGCTGAACCTGTTCGCGCGAAGAGCCGGAACTGACGAAGTCCATCAGCAGGATGGCGGTGGCGAAGATCGTCCAGCCAAGGGCCAGCACCACGGCGGTCGCACCGATCGCCTGAGTGATCGGACGCAGCCGGATGAAGCGGGTGGTGGCGTCGGATTTCAGGAACAGGCGCTGCTCGGGAAAAGTGTGCTCCAGCGTCAGATTGATCCGATAGGCTAGGCGCGTGAGCACGTTGGGCGGTTCCGTCCTGTTGAAGCGATGAGCGAAAAGACGGCCCCAAATGCCGAAAACCTGATGGGCGCTGTGCAAGGTGATTAGCCAGCAGGGTTTGGTCCTGCAACATGTTTGGGCAGAGGTCGCGTTTTCGCAGATAAAATACGCCGATCATCGGCAGAATATTGCCGATCAATCGGGCGCCCGAAACAACGATGGAACGATCTTGGATCGAGAAATCTTCGCGGAAGATGGGTCGAGCTCAGGTCTGTTCGGTCAAAGGCCAGTAGAAATCGGGCGGAATGCCGGCCTCGGCGCGCTTCTCTTCGTTGAAGGGTGGCTTCAGGGTGCCGTGAAAGTAGCGGCGGACCAAGGTGTGGAACACCTCTTTGGGGTCGTCGCCCGACCGCCCACACAGCCAGTTGAACCATTTGGAACCATAGGCGACATGAGTAACCTCTTCGCGGTAGATGGTCTGCAGGGCGGCGATGGCCTGAGCCTCGCCCGCGTTGCGGAAAAGTTCGATCATGCCGGGGGTCACATCGAGGCCGCGCGCCTCCAGCACCATGGGCACGACGGCGAGGCGGCCCAGAAGGTCGCCTGCCGTATCCTCGGCGGCCTGCCACATGAAGGCATGGGCGGGCATCGCGCCATAGTGGCTGCCGAGCGCCTCGAGACAGTCGGCCAAGAGGTTGAAATGCTTGGCCTCGTCATCGGCGGCCTGCACCCAGTCGTCATAAAAGCCCTGGGGCATCGGCTGGTCGGTGAAACGGGCGATGATGTCCCAATGCAGATCGACGGCGTTCAGTTCGATATGGGCGACGGCGTGCAGCAGGGCGATGCGGCCAAGGGCCGAACCGGGACGGCGGCGCGGCACCTCGCGGGGCGGCAGCAGTTCGGGTTTGGCGGGCCGGGCGGGTTGGGCCGGGGGCGGGCAGTGGCCGATGGCAGGGGCTGTACCCGCCGCACGGGCGGCGCGCCAGCTTGCGGCATGGGCGCGGCCAAGTGCGGTCTTGGCGCGGGCGTCGGTCGTCGTCAGCACCTGCACCGCCATTTCGGCGAGGGGGATCATGCCCTGGCCCGCAGACAGGCCAGCACTTCGGCCGCGTGAGCCTTGATGCGATCAACCTTCCAGACTTGCGCGACCTTTCCCGCGCCGTCGATCAGGACGGTCTGACGCAGCACGCCTTGCACCATCTTGCCGAAGAACAGCTTCTCGCCAAAGACGCCCCAATCCTGCATCATGTGACCGCCGTGATCGGACAACAGCGGCACGGTGATCGCCATCTTGGCGCGAAACTTGTCATGCGACGTCACGCTGTCTTTCGACAGGCCGAACACCAGCACGCCCAAAGCCTGAAAATCGGCGTGCAAAGCGTTGAAATCCATGACTTCATTGGTGCAGGTCGGTGTGCCATCGCCGCCATAGGCGAAGAGCACGACCGGGGCGGGGCGCAGCGCCGACAAGGTGACCAACGTGCCGCCATCGCGCGGCAGGGTGAAATCCGGGGCGGTGCTGCCTTGGGTGATCATGGGCGGCTCCTTGCTTTTTGATATGGCGACCGTGGTGATGTTGTTGCCTTTGTCCGCGGATAAAGGCAACGGAAGAGTGCGAGCCCTGAAACCGAGAAAAGGACGGCAATGACTTCGGCTGAGACAGGTGGCGGGACGGCCGGTGTGTCGGGCCCTGTGCCAGGTGCCAGAGCCGCAGGCGCGTTGCTGTTGACCGCAGACGAGCGGGTGGCGCCGGTTCCAGCCGCGCCGCAGCCCAGACCGGTCCGCATCAGACGCCGGGCGCGCAGCGGGCTGGGCGGGCG